>NZ_AJFC01000252.1:0-20793 GCF_000256505.1 Rhodococcus sp. P14
CTGTCCATGCCGGGGAAGGTCGGGATGTTGGGCTTGCCGGACATGCCGGTGGCGAGTACCAGTTGCTTCGGCCTCAGCACGAGGGGTTCGCCGTCGCGGACCACGTTCACGGTCCACTCGCCGGTCGTCTCGTCATAGGACGCCGAGGTGCACGTGGTCTTGGACCAGTAGGGCACCTCCATGACCTTGGTGTACATCTCGAGCCAGTCACCGATCTTGTCCTTGGGCGCGAACACCGGCCAGTTCTCGGGGAACGGCATGTACGGCAGGTGGTCGTACCAGACGGGATCGTGCAGGCACAGCGACTTGTAGCGGCCGCGCCACTGGTCGCCGGGCCGGTCGTGCTTGTCGAGCACGAGCGCGGGCACGCCGAGCTGGCGCAGACGGGCGCCGAGAGCGATGCCGCCCTGGCCGCCGCCGACGATCACGACGTACGGCTGGGTGGTGTAACCGAGTTCGCGCTCCTCGGCCTCGCGCTTCTCGGACCAGGTGACGCGGTTGCGGTCGGCGCCGTGCTGCACACCCTTGGGCCGGCGGACACCCTTGCTCTCCTCGTGCCCCTTCAGCTCCTGCATCGTGGTCAGCAGGGTCCAGGCACCCTCGTCCTTCAGCCGCAGGTGCCCGACGCCGCGGCCGACCGCGGTCTCGAAGGCGATCCAGGCGCTGACGACCCCGCCGTCCTCGGTGGGCGGCTCGGTGGTGCGGAACCCGCTCGGGTCGGTGTCGTGCAGCCGCGCGTGGAGCATGTCTGCGACGCCTTCCCGGCCCTCGACGGTCTTGAGGTTCCAGGTGAAGGCGACCAGGTCGCGCCAGAAGCTGTCGGTGGCGAACATGCCCGCGGCGGCCTCGACGTCCCGCGCGGCCAGCGCGGCCTCGAAGTCGGCCAGCCAGGCGTCGACCCGTTCCTGCGGTCCGGCGAGCGCGGCGTCGGGTGGGGTCAGTGTGTCGGTCATTGCGTGCTCCTCGTCCTGAACGGCTTGTGACTCAGAGCACACCGCACGGGGGGTGGGTGCGGCCAGCGTTGCATCGTGTTGCACACGGCCGACGGATCCGGGAACCCCGCATCGACGCGGGTCGTCTCGCATCGAGAAGCCGCAAACCCGGCGGCGGTTCGTCCGGGATGCGAGGGTGGAACGGTGAGAAGCGGACATGCTCGCCCGGCGTCGGTCGCGGCGGGTCTCGCCGTCGCGGTGTCGGCGGCCGTGGGATGCGCGCCGGCCGTCGACTGCGGCGCCGTGGTCACGCCGCTGCACGAGCCGGTGGGCGCGTGCCTGCGATTCGGTGTGAGTACGCCCGGCGGCCCGACCGCCGTCGACGAGTTCGAACGGGTCGCCGAGATCGCGGGCACTCCCCCGACCGTGGTGCTGTCGTTCTCCGACTTCGCCTCACCGCCGCCCGTCGCCGGACTCGCCGCGGTACGGCGGCTGGGCGCCGACCCGATCGTCACGTGGGAGCCGTGGCGCTGGCTCGGCGACGGACGGTACGAGCGCAGCGAGTTCACGATGGCGTCGATCGTGGCGGGCGTGCACGACGACTACCTCTACCGCTGGGCCGACGAGCTCGCCGCGTGGGGTTCGACCGTCTACCTGCGTTTCGCGCACGAGCCGAACGGCACCTGGTACCCCTGGAGTCCGACCGGGGGGACACCGCCGCACGTCTACGTCGCAGCGTGGCGTCACGTGCACGAGTTGTTCGCGTCGAAAGGGGTGGCCAACGTGAAATGGGTGTGGGCTCCGAACGTCTCGTTCGAGGGCAGCAGCGCGATCGCGGACCTGTACCCGGGGGCGGAGTACGTCGACGTGGTCGGGGTCGACGGGTACAACTGGGGCGCCACGCAGCCGTGGAGCCGCTGGACGTCGCCGCGGGAGCTGTTCGAGGAGACCCTCGACGAACTCGGCCGGATCGCGCCGGGCAAGCCGATCGCGGTCACCGAGGTGGGCAGCACCGACGTGGGCGGGTCGAAGCCGGACTGGGTCGCCGACCTGATCTCGTTTCTCGACGATCGAGCGGACGTCGCGGCGTTCGTCTGGTTCGATCACGACAAGGAGACCGACTGGCGGCTGGCGAGTACCCCGGAATCGGCGGCGGCGCTGGCGGAGGCCCTGCAGCGGAGGCAGCGCTGACATGACGACCGACACCTCGCACATCCCCGACGACCTCGAGGACGAGCGCGTGCGCGACCTCGAACGGCTCGAGGTCCTCGACACGCCGCCGGAGGACCGGTTCGACCACATCACCCGCATGGCCCGGCACGTGTTCGGGGTGCCCATGGCGAGTGTCGCGCTGCTCGACCGGGACCGGCTCTGGTTCAAGTCCCTCCAGGGGCTCGACCTCGTGCAGGTGCCGCGCGAGGAGAGCATGTGCAAGACCACGATTGCGCGCATCTACCGTCACCCCGGTGATCCGACGCTGATCGTAGAGGACGCCGCCGCCGATCCCCGGTTCGCCGGCATTCCCGGGGTCGGCGGCGACGACGGCGTCCGCTTCTACGCGGGTTACCCGTTGTACGGTCCGGCGGGTCATCCCGTCGGCACGTTCTGCATCTACGACACCGAGCCGCGGACACTCGGACCCGACCAGCTCGACGCGTTCGCCGAACTCGCCGAATGGGCGCAGCGGGAACTGCAGCGCGCCGACGAACTCGATCGCGCCGCCGCGATGCAGTCCCAGCTGCTGCCGCGACCGTTGACCGGGCTGCCCGGATACGAGGTGCAGGCTGTGTGCATTCCGGCGTTCGTGGTCGGCGGCGACTTCTACGACCACTATCTGTTGCGCGGCGGACTGGTCGTCACCGTCGCCGACGTGATGGGCAAGGGCCTCGGCGCGGCGATCCTGTCCTCGGCGGTGCGCTCCACGTTCCGCGGCGCGTCCCGGGTGATGGAGCGGTTCAGCCACGCCGAGGCATGCAGCGTCCTGGACACGGGCGCCGCGTTGAGCGCCGCGGCCGAGAACCTCACGGACGACTGCGAGCACACCGGCACCTTCGTCACCGTGTTCCATGCCGCCGTCGAGTTCGCGAGCGGGTCGGTGGACTACGTCGACGCCGGGCACGGCTTGGCCGCGATCCGCCGCACGGACGGCTCCGTGGCGCCGCTGGCGGGCACCGGGCTACCCGTCGGCGTGCTCCGCGAGACATCGTGGCAGGCGCAGTGCACGCGCCTCGAACCCGGTGACACGCTGGTGATCTGCTCCGACGGGCTGCTCGACCTGCTCGACGAGCACAGCGACCGGGCGGCCCTGTACCGGTTCGTGGCCGAACATGCGACGCCGCACGACCTGACCCGGGCGGCGCGGGCACTGGCCGAGGGGAACGCACCGATGGACGACGTCACCGTCGTCGCCGTGCGTCGCTGCGAGGACGCGTGAGTGCGGCCGGCGCGGACCGCTACCCGTCGCCGGGCCTGCGGATCCTGATCGCCGCGACGGTACTGCTCGGCCTGAACTACGTGGTGTGGCGCTGGCTGTTCTCCGTCAACTGGTCCGCGTGGTGGATCGCGGTGCCTCTCGTCGTCGCCGAGACGTACAGCCTGATCGACTCGATGCTGTTCGGGCTCACGATGTGGCGGTGGCGACGGCGCGCCGCGCCGCCGGCCGCACCGGACGGGCTGACCGTCGACGTCTTCATCACCACCTACAACGAGCCGGTCGACCTGGTGACACGGACCGCCGAGGCCGCGGCGCGCATCCGCTACCCGCACGAGACCTGGATCCTGGACGACGGTGAGCGACCCGAATTACAAAGTGCAGCAGCCGAACTCGGCGTCCGATACATGACGCGGGCGGCCAGCTGGACGAACAAGCCCCGCCACGCCAAGGCGGGCAACCTCAACAACGCCCTGCTGCACACACACGGCGAGTTCATCCTCGTCCTCGACGCAGATCAGGTGCCGGACCCGGAGATCCTGCACCGCACCCTGGGCTATTTCCAGGACGAGCGCACGGCCCTGGTGCAGACGCCGCAGTACTTCGTCAACGTGCCGGAGTCCGATCCGCTGGGCAGCCAGGCCCCGCTGTTCTACGGCCCGATCCAGCAGGGCAAGGACGGCTGGAATGCCGCATTCTTCTGCGGTTCGAACGCGATCCTGCGCCGCGAGGCGCTGATGCAGCTGGGCATCACCGGCTACGTCCGTGCCGTCGAGGAGGGCGTGGTGCGGGCGCTGCGCACGGCCGGCAAGGTGCTCGACCGGGCGCGATCCGAGCTCGGCGCGAACCAGCCGGAGGTTCTCGCCGCCCTCGATTCGGTGCGGGTGGCCGTGCGCACAGCCCGCGCGGCGGTCCGGCAGGGACAGCCGCTCGCCGAGGTGACCTACCGGTTCCAGCAGAGCGTGGACGAGGCCGCACGTGCCGTGGTCGACGCGGACGCCGGATCGATCCGCGCAGACCTGGAGGCGATCGCCGCCCTGACCGCCACCCCCGGGTCCGACGCCGACGGAGTTCTGCTCGACGAGACGACGTTGTCGCGCCTCGCCGACCGCGAGTGGTCGCCGCTCGGGGCGCTCGAGTCGATTCGCACGATGATCCGCGCCGTCGACGTCAGCCGCGACGACGAGGCGGAGCCGACGCTGGCGCTGGCGACGATCTCGGTGACCGAGGACATGGCCACGTCGATGCGCCTGCACGGGATGGGCTGGAAGTCGGTCTATCACCACGAGGTGCTGGCGCACGGTCTCGCGCCCGAGGACGTGGGCACGATGCTCACCCAGCGGCTGCGCTGGGCGCAGGGCACGATCCAGGTGATGTTGCGTGAGAATCCGCTCGTGCAGCGGGGATTGACGATCGCGCAGCGTCTGATGTACTGGGCGACGATGTGGAGCTACCTCGCGGGATTCGCGGCCCTCGCCTACATCGCCGCGCCGGTGATCTACCTGATCTTCGGAGTCCTGCCCGTGCAGGCCTACAGCTGGGACTTCTTCGGCCGGCTCGTCCCGTTCCTGCTGTTGAACCAGGTGCTGTTCGTCGTCGTCAGTCGTGGCACCCCGACCTGGCGGGGGCAGCAGTACAGTCTGGCGCTGTTCCCGGTGTGGATCCAGGCGTGCTGGACGGCGTTTCGCAACGTGTATCTGCACAAGCCCCTCGACTTCGCGGTGACCCCGAAGACGCGGCAGCGCCGTGCCGGGCCGCCCTGGGGCAAGGTGCGCTACCAGATCGCGGCGATGGTGCTGCTGGTGCTCGCGTCGGCGGTGGGCGTGGTGCGCCTGTATCTGGGTGCGAGCTCGGTGCTGGGCGTCGGCGTCAACCTGTTCTGGGTGCTGTTCGACCTGGCGATCCTCAGTGTGGTGATACCGGCGGTCCGCTACCGCGGGCCCGACACGGAAGGAAACGGATGACGCACTTCGCAACCCGCACCACCGGCTCGGACGTGGTGGTGGTGCGGCCCGAGGGCCGACTGAACATGGTCGCCGCACCACGGCTGCGGGAACAGCTGCGCGACCTCGTCGACAGCGGGTCCGCCCGGGTGGTCGTCGACCTCGCCGCCACGGAGTTCATCGACTCCTCGGGGCTCGGGGCACTGGTGTCCGGGCTCAAGGCCGCCCGGCAGGCCGGCGGTGATCTTCGGCTGGCGTCGCCTACGGCCCAGGTGCGCAGCGTGCTGTCGCTGACGAGCCTGGACCGGGTGCTGCGCACCTACGACTCCGCGGACGCCGCGTTCGATGGCGACTGACGACGGCACACGCTCCTGGACCCTGACGACCGTCACGGACGCCGACACGCTCACCCGGGTGCACGCACTGATCGAGGAGATGATGTCCGCGGGGCGTGTCGAGGACGCGGATCGCTTCCCGTTCGAGATCGCCGTCGCCGAGATCGCGGCGAACATCATCGAGCACGCCGCCCTCGGGCAGGCTGTGTCGATGAGCCTGCAGCTGCGTGCGCTCCCCGAGCGCCTCGAGGCCGAATTCACCGACGAGGGGCGGCCGGCCCGGGTGGATCTCGAGGCCGTCGAACTGCCGGATGCGCTGGCCGAGCGGGGGCGCGGGTTGGCGATCGCCATGGCGGCGCTGGACGAGTTGTCGTACCGGAGGCGCGGCGGTGTCAACCGGTGGATCCTGGTGCGGGAGCGAGCCGAGCCGCGGTAGCCGTGCGGCGGTACGGCCGCCGGGCGAAATGCCGACTTTGCCCGGACGGCGTCCGTTAACTTCCCGTTAAGTCGGCCCGCGCGCGGCCCTCCGGACCGCCGGAAAACCCCAGGCCGTGGGCGCTCATCTGCCGTTTCGTCGAGCCTCGGACCCCTCGGCTCGCCGATGTGTCCATTACGGCGCCGGACGCGGAACCTCAGACTCAGGCAGTCGAGAGGTGCATCACACTCGATACCGAACCTGGTTGTGAAGGGGATCCCATGTCGAACAGTGCCGAACCCGGACTGAGGCACACGCTCCAGAAGCGACATCTGTCGATGATCGCGATCGCGGGAGTCATCGGTGCAGGCTTGTTCGTCGGCTCGGGCGCTGCGATCCGGGAGACCGGCCCCGGCGTGCTGGTCGCCTACGCACTCGCCGGGGTCGTCGTCGTGCTCGTGATGCGCATGCTCGGCGAGATGGCGGCGGCCAATCCGCAGACCGGGTCGTTCTCGGCGTACGCCGACCGCGCCATCGGGCGGTGGGCCGGCTTCTCCATCGGATGGCTCTACGCCTGGTTCTGGATCATCGTGCTGGGCATCGAGGCGACCGCCGGCGCGGTCATCATGAACCGCTGGATGCCCGGCGTGCCCCAGTGGACGTGGGCGCTGGCGCTCATGATCGTGCTGACGCTGACCAACATCGCGTCGGTCAAATCGTTCGGCGAGTTCGAGTTCTGGTTCGCCGCGATCAAGGTGACGGCGATCGTCGCATTCCTCGTGCTCGGCGTCCTCGCGATCTGCGGCCTGCTGCCCGGCGTCGACGCGCCCGGAATGAGCAATCTCACCGGTCACGGCGGCTTCTTCCCCAACGGGACGGGTGCCGTGCTCGCCGGCGTCCTCGTCGTGGTGTTCTCGTTCTTCGGAGCCGAGATCGCGACCATCGCCGCCGGCGAGTCCGCCAACCCCGCCGAGGCGGTGCGCAAGGCGGTGCGGTCGGTCGTGTGGCGGATCCTGATCTTCTACATCGGCTCGATCGCCGTCGTCGTCACCCTGCTGCCGTGGGACGACGCCTCGGTGGCGCTGAGCCCGTACGTGGCGGTCATCGACTCCTACGGCATCCCCGCGGCCGCCACCATCATGGACGTCATCGTGCTGACGTCGGTGCTCTCGTGCCTGAATTCGGGCCTGTACACCGCCAGCCGCATGATCTTCTCCCTGTCGCGCCGCGGGGACGCCCCGCCGTCGATGGCCCGCATCGGGCGGTCCGGGGTGCCGCGCAACGCGGTTCTCGTCTCCACCGTGGTCGGATTCCTCACCGTGGGCCTGAACTACCTCTACCCCGAGACGGTGTTCCTGTTCCTGGTCAATTCCTCCGGCGCAATCGCGCTGTTCGTGTGGCTCGTCATCGCGGCATCGCAGCTGCGTATGCGGCGGTCCCTCGAGGCCCAGGGCCGGGAGCTGTCACCGAAGATGTGGCTGTTCCCCTACCTCACCTGGGTCACCATTGCCGCGATCGTCGCGCTGTGCGTGGGCATGGTCGCCCTGGAGAGCACGCGCAGTCAGATGCTGACGTCCTCGGCCCTCGCCGCCGTCGTCGTCGGTGTCGGGATCTACCGCCAGCGCCGTCGTCCAGCGCCGTCGGTGGAAGCGAACGACGACGTCGCCGTCCGGGTCCCGGAAACCACCTGATTCAGAACAGCGTGGGATCCGCCGGTGCGGTGCCCGGCCGCGGGGATGCCGCGGCCGGGCACCGGTGCTCGGTCACGCGTGCGCCGAGTCCGTAGCGGGCCACCAGGGGATCGACGCGGCCCTTCAGCCACGTCCTGTACTCCGGCGAGACGTACGCGCCGCGGCCGTAGATCTGCCGATACCGCCGGATCAGGGCCGGATGTTCCCGGCCCAGCCACGACAGGAACCAGCCGCGGGTGGCGCCGCGCAGGTGCATCGGCAGCACCGTCACGCCGGTGGCCCCGGCGGCGGAGAGCGCGCCGAGCAGGTCGTCGAGGTGCCGGCTCGAGTCGGTGAGGCACGGGATGACGGGGGCGACCATGACGTGGCAGGGCAGGCCGGCGTCGCTGATCGCGCGGATCAGGTCCAGCCGCGCCTTCGGTGTGGGCGTGCCGGGCTCGATCTGCTGTTGCAGTTCGGGATCGCCGATCGCGAGCGACACCGCGACCCCGACGTCGACCTGCCCGGCGGCCAGGGTGAGCAACGGCAGGTCGCGGCGCAACAGCGTGCCCTTGGTGAGGATGGAGAACGGGGTGCCGGACTCGGCGAGGGCACGGATGACACCGGGCATGAGCCGGTAGCGGCCCTCGGCCCGCTGGTACGGGTCGGTGTTGGTGCCGAGGGCGACGTGCTCGCGCTTCCACGACCGTCGGGCGAGTTCGCGGCGCAGGACCGCGGCGACATTGGTCTTGACGACGATCTGGCTGTCGAAGTCGCGGCCCGCATCGAGGTCGAGGTACTCGTGGGTCGGCCGGGCGAAGCAGTACCGGCAGGCGTGCGAGCACCCGCGAAAGGTGTTGACGGTGAAGCGGAACGGCAGCTGTGAGGCCTCGGGCGTCTTGTTCAGCGCGCTCTTGCACAGCACCTCGTGGAAGGTGATGCCGTCGAATTCGGGGGTCCGGACGCTGCGGACGAGCCCGGCCCGTTCGAGACCCGGGAGCGCGCCGTCGTCGACGTCGAGAGTCTGTGCCGCCCACCGCATGCAGACAGTCGAACATACGTGCTAATCGCAGTCAAGCGCAGGCGGCTGCGCCGCCGGTGTGCCCTTTGGGCTGTCCCAGCAGCCCAAAGGGCACACCGGCGCTATGCGCCTCCGGCCTCCCAGCGGGCACGTTCGGCGCCGAACGCCACCGACTGCACCCGCCGGAACGCGTCGATCGACGCGGCGTGGTCCGCGAGGAACCGCTCGTGCTCGGCGAGCGAGAAGGTGCCGTCGACGATCTCGACTCCCCCGCCCCGGCCGGCGGCGAGGTCGGCGCGCAGGTCCAGCAGTTCCTCCGGCTCGACGGGATACCAGGAGATCCGGTCGAAGAAGCGCAGCAACCAGGGCGTTCCCGCCTCGAACGGCCCAGCCGGCTGCGGATGCCGGTGGTTCCACACCTGCGTCGTGCGGCCGACGAACTGGTAGCCGCCCGGACCCTCCATCCCGTAGATGCACAGGTACGCCCCACCGATGCCGACGGCGTTCTCCGGCGTCCACGTCCGCGCCGGGTTGTACTTGGTCGTCACCAGCCGGTGCCGCGGGTCGAGCGGCGTCGCGACGGGCGCCCCGAGGTACACGTCACCGAGGCCGAGCACCATGTAGTCGGCGGCGAAGACGGTGTCGAACACGTCGTTCACCGAGGCGAGGCCGTTCATCCGCCGGATGAACTCGATGTTCCACGGGCACCACGGCGCATCCGCCCGCACCCCGTGCATGTACCGCTGGATGGCCTCACGAGTGGCCGGGTCGTCCCACGAGAGCGGCAGCCGCACCTGCCGGCTCGGCACCACGAGCTCGTCGCTCGCCGGGAGCTGCCCCTCCACGTCGGCGAGCAGGTCGAGCAGCGCCGGCACCGGCAGCACGTCGGGATCGACCTTGACCTGCAGCGACCGGATGCCGGGGGTGAGCTCGAGCAGACCCGCGGGGCGTTCGGCGTCGAGCCGCTGGTGCAGGGCGTGCACCCGGGCGCGCAACGCGAGATCGAGGGTCATGTCGCCGTACTCGACGAGGACGTTGTCGTCCCCGCTGCGCCGATAGGTCACCGGGGTGTCGCCGTCGCGACGGGCGAGCACGCCGTCGTCGCCGTCCCCACCGGGCGAGACCACCAGCGACAGCCCCGCCCGGCGGGCCACCCCCAGCGCCCGCCGCGACGCGGCGTGCTCGGCCCGGACCGGGACGAACCGCACCCGGTGCCCGGGGGCGAGCTGACCCAGCTTCCACCGCTCGGCCGCGACGACGGTGACGGGACAGACGAATCCGCCCAGACTCGGCCCGTCGGGCCCGAGCAGGATGGGGGTGTCGCCGGTGAAGTCGAGGGCGCCGACGGAGTAGGCGTTGTCGTGGATGTTCGACGGGTGCAGCCCCGCCTCCCCGCCGTCGGGCCGGGCCCACCGCGGCTTCGGCCCGACGAGCCGCACACCGGTGCGGTCGGAGTTGAAGTGCACCTCGTACTCGGTGGCGTAGATCGTGTCGATGTCGGTGCGGGTGAAGAACTCCGGGGCACCGTGCGGACCTTCGGTGACGGCGATGTCCCAGCGGGTGGTCATGGCCGGGACGTGCTCGGCGGGAACCGGGACCGCCGGGCCGCTCGCCGACTCCCCCACGACGAGCACGTCCCCCTCGGCGAGCGTCCTCCCCTCGTGACCACCGAACCGCCCGAGCGTGAACGTCGCTGCGCTGCCGAGGAACTCGGGGACGTCGAGACCACCCTGCACGAGTACGTACACGCGCAGCCCGGGGCCGGCGAGGGCTCCGACGTCGAGCACGCCACCGGCGGGGACGGTGACGGGGCGCCACTGCGGGACCACCGTGCCGTCCACCCGCACGGTCGCCGGGGCACCCGTGACGCACACCCGCGTGGCGTCGGTGAAGCGCAGTGCCGGCCCGGCCATGACGGATTCGAGACCGGGCGCCCCGTCGGGGTTGCCGAGCGAGGCGTTGCCGAGGCGGAACGACAGGTCGTCCATGGGGCCGGACGGCGGGACCCCGATCTGCCAGTAGCCGGTGCGTCCGGGGTAGTCCTGGACGGTGGTGAGCATGCCGGGCCGGTCGACGGTGATCTTGGTGGTCATGACGGGCAAGCCTCCGGTCGGGTGACGATCATCCGCACCTCGGTCGGGTCGAAACCGTTGCACGGGTTGTTGATCTGCGGACAGTTGGAGACGAGGACGAGCACGTCGCGGTCGGCGCGCAGTGCGAGGCGCTTGCCGGGGGCGGACAGGCCGTCGACGATGCCGAGGGTGCCGTCGGGGTCGACGGGCACGTTCATGAAGAAGTTGATGTTGGAGACGAGGTCGCGTTTGCCCAGGCCCCACCGGGCGCCTTCGGCGAGGAAGTTCTCGACGCACGCGTGCTGATGCTTCGTGTGGTGGCCGTAGCGCAGGGTGTTCGATTCCTGCGAGCAGGCGCCGCCGACGGTGTCGTGATTGCCGACCTCGTCGGCGACGAGGGTCATGAGGGCCTCGCCGTCGCCGGCGCGCAGCACGGATCCCGTGGTGAGGAACAGGTGTTGCTGGGCAGCGATCGTGGCGGGTGCGCTGTAGCGGACGGCGGTGTCGTGCGCGTCGTAGATCAGGGTGTCGACGGCCTGGTTGCCGTGCAGGTCGACGACGGTGAGCACGTCGCCGGCGGCGACGACGGCCGACCAGGGTCCGCGGGCGCCGGCGATCTCGTCGCGGATCACCGTCCCGGGCACGAGGGCGGGCAGGTCGAGGGTCGAGGTCATGATCAGTGCTCCGTTCCGGTGGCGGCGATCCAGGCGTCCTCGGTGTTGAGGACGGCGCGCCGGTATTCGGGGTCCGTGTTCGGCAGGGCGTCGAGGTCGCGCGGGGCGTGCCAGGCGAGCACTTCGAGGGTCGTGGTGGAGAAACGTGGCGCCGGGTCGAGGGGGTGGGCGGTGTTGGCGATCAGCGCGATGACCGGCAGGTGGATCAGCAGCTCGACGCAGGCTCCGGCCCCGGCGCTGCCGGTGCTGGTCAGCGCGCCGTCGCCGCCGACGTGCACGCCGTGGAAGAACGACAGCGACGGCGGGAGGTCGCGGGGGGCCAGGCCGTGCTTCGCCGCGGCGACGGTGAACAGCTCCCGACCCGCGGGCGCGTGCGAATGCAGGCTGCCCGCACCGTATTTCGTGGTGTTCCCGGCCAGGTGGGTGGTGCCGCACAGCGCGTCGTGCCGGCCGGAGGTGTCGGCGACGACGGTGGCGAGCACCCGGCCCTGGTCCGACAGCAGCGGATGTCCGACTCCGAGGTAGGCCTGCCACGGCACCTTGACGGTGTCGGCGACGTTGAGGCGCTCGTGCGGGGCGTCGGCGCGGAAGAGCAGCAGGTGGGCGCAGGCGGCGCCGTCGAGGTCGCGCAGGCGCAGCCGGGTGCCGCGGGCGAGGACCTTGGTGGTGTAGCGGCCGCCGGGCACGGTCTCGGCCCAGGTCATGGGGGCCGTGCGGCCGCCGGGTGGGGTCGGGTGCGCCGAGGCGGGGACGGTGGGCATGCCGGCGGTGACGGTGCCGGCCTGCGCTCGGGCGTGTGCCTTCGCGGCGCGGGTGGTCGCGGTGTCGGTCATGCTCGGGCTCCGATCGTGACGGGGTTCGGGTGCGCGGTGCGGCGCGGGAAGCACAGGGCGCCCAGGGCGACGACGGCGGCGACGGTGAGCGGCGCGGCCCACTGCAGCAGCGGCATGGTGCCGTCCGGGTCGAAGATCTCGGCGCGCGGCCAGGACAGGTTGATCACCATCAGCAGGCCGTACGCGACGGCGAGGACGTTGACGGGAAGACCCCATCGGCCGAGGGAGAACAGCGGGTTGCCGTCGGCGTCGGTCGTCGCGGCGTCGTGCGGCCGGCCGCGCAGCCGGCGCAGCAGCAGCGGGACGGTGACCATCAGGTAGGCGAGGTAGATGAGCACGATGCACACGCTCGACAGGGTGGCGAAGATCGCGCTGTTGCCCATGTTCACCGCGAGGATGCCGATGCACACCACACCGATCAGCACGGCCGGCGCGATGGGAGTGCCGGTGCGGGCGTTGACGTGCGACAGGACCTTCGACGCGGGCAGGCGCTCGTCACGGGCCATCGAGAAGATCAGGCGCGACGCGGCGGTCTGGATGGCCAGGGTGCAGATGAACACGGCGATGGCCACGTCGACGAGGAGCAGCGTGCCCCACGGCGAGGACAGGATGGCGCCGAGCACGTAGGGCAGGCCCTCGGCGGCGAGGCGACCGTCGGTGAGACTGGGGGCGGCCATGAGGGCGCCGAGGATCATCAGGCCACCGCCGATCGCGGAGACGGACAGGGCGAGGCGGATGGTGCGGGGGGCGACCCGCCGCGGGTTGCGGGTCTCCTCGGCGAGTTCGCCGGCCGAGCCGAAACCGACCATGACGTAGGCGGCCATGAGACCCGAGACGATCCAGGCCCAGCCGTACCCGGGGCTCGCCCCGGGCACGCCGGTGTCGAGGACGACCTGCGGGCCGCGGACGGCATGGGTGAAGAACATGCCGATCACGGCGACGACGCCGACGATCTCGCAGGTGACGCCGATGCTGTTGATCCGCGACATCCAGTTCACGCCGATGCTGTTGATGATCGTGGTGAGCACGAGCAGCACCGACCCGAGCAGGACGGCGTTGGCGGCCCCGGACGAGGAGGTCAGTGACGGGTCGTCGCCGATGATCTGGAATCCACTCCAGACGGCCGGGAGAACCACCTGCAGGGCGATCGCGGCGGCCGCGGCGGTCACCATCTGCGCGAGGATCATGAACCAGCCGGCGAACCAGCCGACCACCTCGCCGCCCATCCGGCGGGACCACTGGTAGATCGCCCCGGAGATCGGGTAGCGCGCCGCGAGTTCGGCGAAGTTCAGGGCGACCGTGAACTGGCCGGCGAACACCACCACCCACGTCCAGAAGAAGGCGGGGCCGCCGAAGCCGAAGCCGAGGCCGAACAGCTGGAAGATGGTCGTGAGGATGGAGACGAACGAGAAGCCGGCGGCGAAGGAGGCGAACCTGCCGAGGTTGCGGTGCAGCTGTTGCTGGTAGCCGAATTCGCCCAGGTCGCCCGCGTCCTGGTGCGGGGCGGCCGGTGCAGCGGCAGCCGGCCGGGTGAGCGTCAGGCTCATGGCGGTGTCCGTTTCTGTGCGCGGTGCGGCGGCCGGATGACCGTCGAAAAACTGTCGAGTGACAGTTTTCGCGAGGCCACGTCTTGTCCGAATGACCGCGGCGTAACGAGTTCGTGACCGACGTTTCCACCGTGTGACGGTCTGCTCACCGCGCGCCCGCTCGGCCGCGGTCGCCGGATCTGTGCCATCGTCGACGGCGTGACCCATGCCCGCCCCGGACGCCCTCGACTGCACGGGCCACGCCGACCCGGTGCCACCGCACGCGCCGAGATCCTCGACGCCGCAGCGGAACTGTTCACCACCCGCGGATTCGCATCCACCTCGACGCGACTCGTCGCCGAGGCCGTCGGCGTCCGGCAGGCCTCCCTGTACAACCACTTCGCCACCAAGGACGACATCCTCGCGGCGCTGCTCGAGCAGACCGTCGCCCCCACCCTGTCGTTCTGCGAGCAGCTCGGCGACGACGCGCCGGCCGAGGCACGGCTGTACGCCCTGGCACTGTTCGACACCGCACAACTCGTCACGGGACGGTGGAATCTCGGTGCGCTGTATCTGCTCCCGGA
The DNA here is from genome assembly GCF_000256505.1 of Rhodococcus sp. P14. Classification (NCBI taxonomy): domain Bacteria; kingdom Bacillati; phylum Actinomycetota; class Actinomycetes; order Mycobacteriales; family Nocardiaceae; genus Rhodococcus; species Rhodococcus sp. P14. The sequence goes on from NZ_AJFC01000252.1 coordinate 14,437, forward strand.
GGTCCGCACCGACCGGTTCGCACAGTTCCACGCCGCCCGGGCCGGTCTGCGCGCGTGCTACCGCCGGCTCGCGGTCACCGTCCTCGGCCCTCGCGCCGCCGGAGCCGAGGCCGACGATCCCCGGGCCGACCTGCCGTTCCGGTTGGTCGAATCCGCCATCAACACCCGGGCGGACGGGGGCAGGGACGACGTCGCCGACCTGCCGGAGGTGCTGGCGGAGGCGGCCCTGCGCGTGCTCGGGTTCACCGGCCCCACAGAGCCCGTGCGCGACGTCGCCCGCGCGCTCGTCGCCCGTGTCGCCCCCTCGAGTTAGAGTGCTGCGCACGCGAATCTGATTGGGGGGTCATCATGAGCGGTTTGTTCGACGCTGCCGGCTCGTTCTCGACGGGGGGCGGCGTCCGTGTCGTGCCCGACGGGGTGCGGGCGTTCGGCAGCACGTCCCTGCGCGCCGCGGAGGAGGTCGCCCGTGCGGGCGGAGTGGATCTGCAGGCGAATGTCTCGTCGCTGAGCCCGGCCATGGGCCTGATCGGTGCGGACTTCGTCGCCGCGTTCGCCGTCGCGCAGGGTGCACACACTCGCGCCGTCGCCCAGCTGGCGTACGTCTACGCGTCCGGCGGTGTCGCCGCGCACGACGCCGCCGCCCGGTACGAGGCGCTCGACGCGGCGACCGCCGCGGGTCTCGGCGCGGCCGTCGCGGGAATCGGGGGCGCGCGATGACGGCGCAGGGGGCGCCGGTCGCCTCGCCCACCGTCCTCGACGCGCTCCGCGCGTCCCCTGCCGGCCCGGTCCTCGACCTGCCCCTGCCCGCGCCGGCCCCGGCCCCGCCGACGTGGTCGCCGGAATCCGGGCTCGATGCACTATCCGAGGTGCTGCAGTCGATTCCGGTTCCACCGGTGCCGGGAATCGACGAATTGCTGCGTCCCCTGCGCGATCTGGGCGACCTGTTCGGCACCGGGATCGTCGAGGCGCTCGACCCGTCTGCGGTGCTGCAGCAGTCGTCGCGGGTGCTCGAGGGCGCGGCGTCGCTGACGCGCACGGCACTGCATGCACTGCCGGACTCGTGGGAGGGGGCACCCGCCGAGGCCGCGCTCGACAAGGGTCGCCAGGCACAGCTGAGCGCGGTCGAGCTGGGCGAGCGGGGCGACGAGATCGGAGCGGTCACCCGCGCCGCGACCGCCAGTGTCGAGCGCGGCAACGTCGAACTCGGCGGAATCGCGCAGTCCTTCCTGGCGTTCGCCGCGGCGACGGCGCCCGTCGCGCTGACACCACCGGGACAGGTCGCGCTGCTCACCGCCGCCGCCGAGCACGTGTCCGCGGCGCTGGCGGTGGTCGCGCGTACCCGCGGCGAACTGCTCGGCCACACCGCGGCGATGAACGCGCTCGCCGCGCCGATCACCGTGCCTGCGCCCGTCGCCACGCCCGGCCTGCCCGCTCCGTCGGACGTCGCCGCGACCGCCACGAAGGCCGTGGAGATCGTCGCCGCGACCGGTGCGCCCGGCGATCTGCCCGCACAGACGCAGGCCGCGGCATTCGCAGGCGGCACCGGACCGGCGACCCCGACGCTCGCCGCCGCCACCGCCCCGGCGAGCAGCGCGAGTGGCGTCGCACCGGGCGGGGGCGGTGTCTCGCTGGGCGCGGCAGGCGCGGCGGCCCTCGGGGGCGCGGTCGGCGGTCTCGGCGGCGCCCCGTCGAACCCCCGGTCCACCGCGACTGCTCCCGTGTCCACCGTGGCTTCGACCGCCCGTCATCCGCTCGCGGCCGCCCTCCCGGCCACCGGACGCGCGGACGACGACACGCCCCGGCGGACCCGTCCGGCGATCCTGGTGTCCGCGGCGAACAGCACCGCCGTGATCGGCGAGCTCCCGCCGGCGACGGCCCCGGTGATCGGGGGCGGTGACGACTGGTGATCCCCGGGTTCCCGTCCCGCCGGGGTGTGGGGCGGGAACCGGGCCTTTCGTGACCGGCGTGGCCGTAGCGGCGGTTCGGTGCGGGCATCGCCGTCGAGGTGGCGAGGGCGCCGAGTCCTGGGCGCGACGAGCACACGGCGTCACCGAACGCGAGAACCGGGACGTGGTCGCCCCGACCGTGGTGAACTGACTGACGAACCGGTCCCCTCTCGACCGGCCCGTAGTTGTCACCGACCCGACGGAGTTCTCGAGGGATGACGATCGACCACGACCGTGTCGTCGCCTGGCGACGGGACCTGCATGCCCACCCGGAGCTGTCGTTCGCGGAGTTCCGGACGACCGCGCTGGTGCGCGATCAGCTGGTCTCGCTCGGGCTGAGCCCGGTGACCCTGCCGGGGGGCACCGGACTGTGGTGCGACGTCGGCCCGGACACGAGCGAATGCCTCGCGCTGCGGGCCGACCTCGACGCCCTGCCGCTCACCGAGACCACCGGGTTGCCGTACGCATCGACCGTGGCGGGCGTGTGCCACGCGTGCGGGCACGATGCCCACACCGCGATGCTGCTCGAGGCAGCCACCGTGCTCGCGGCGGACCCACCCCCGCAACGGGTGCGGTTGATCTTCCAGCCGGGCGAGGAGACCACGCCGGGCGGCGCCCTCGAGGTCGTCGCGGCGGGTGGTCTCGAGGGGGTGTCCCGGATCTTCGCGCTGCACTGCGCCCCGCAACTCGAGGCGGGCAAGCTCGCCACCCGCGCCGGCCCGATCACCTCGTCCGGGGCCGTGCTCACGGTCCGGTTGTCCTCCCCCGGGGGCCATTCGGCCCGTCCGCATCTGACCGGGGACCTGATCCACGCGGCGGCCGTCCTCGTCACCGGTCTGGCATCGGTGCTCGATCGACGCCTCGACGCCCGTACCGCCACCGTCCTGACCTGGGGACGGGTTCGGGCCGGGCACGTCGGCAACGCCATCCCCGAGGAAGGCGAACTGGTGGGCACGTTGCGCAGCGCGTCGCACGAGACGTGGGCGACGGTCGAGCCCCTGGTGCGACGCAGCGTCGCCGAACTGCTCGCCCTCTACGACGTGGACCACGAACTGGAGTACGTGCAGGGCGTTCCGCCGGTGGTCAACGACCCCGAGGCGGTGGCCGAGATGCTCGCCGCGATCGAGTCCGTGGTGGGCCTCGAGAACCTCGCCGAGGCGGGACAGTCCAGCGGCGGCGAGGACTTCGCGTGGTATCTCGAGCACGTCCCGGGCGCGATGGCGCGGCTGGGGGTCTGGGACGGGACGAGTCCGCGGCACGATCTTCACCAGCCCGACTTCGTACTGGACGAACGAGCCCTGGCGCACGGGGCACGCACCCTGCTGGCCCTCGCCTACGGCGGAAAGCACGAACCCCGTACCCCTGACCCGAGCGAATGAACCATGCGGCCGGACCGAGCGAGGGAGCGACCGGCTCCGCGAGACGCGCCCGTGCGTCGCAAGGTCACCGGTGGCGGCGGACGGGTCCGGCCCGGATGGGTGGATCGGCCGCGGGAGTCGGGTCCGGGCGGTGCACGGTCACGCGGACGGACCGCGCGGCGGACCGGGTGACCGGGCCGGCGCGGCGACGGTCGTACTCCGCGCGACGATCCGGGTCGCGCAGGACGGAATACGCCTCGACGATCCGGCGCAGTTCCTCGTCCTCGTCCGGGCCGTACGGGAGGGCCGGGTTGCGCAGGTCGGGGTGGTGCGCGCGCAGCTTGCGGCGGAAGGCTGCCGTGATGGCCGCCTGCCCGGCGGAATCGGAGACGTCCAGCGCCGCGTAGAGATCGGGTTCGCTGCCGGACACGGCTGCGCCTCCTTCGTGTCGTCGTCGGCGGGTTCGCCCACGACGGACCGCTGCGGCCACAGGAGCGAACGCCCGGCGACCCACCTCGCGACGGAGAGGGTCGCCGGGCGTCGGCGATGAACGGGTGCGGCCCGCACTGGGTGTGCCGAGTACCGGCGGTGCGCCGACCGGTTCCGGCTGCGGGCCGGTGACCGGCTCGGCGCGTCGTGGTTGTCGTCCGGGCGGGCGGCACGCACGTCAGCGCCTCGCACTACTGCTGCGACGTCGCATCACCGTCCTTTCACGACGAGATTCCGGGGATCGTTTCCGGTACGACCCGGAGGAGAGCGCTGCGTGGCCACCACTTCCCCCGGGGCTCGCGTCCCGACTCGTCCGAGCGGTCCCCGGGAGCATGCCGCCTCGCGCGGAGGCCGGACTGCGGCGGCCCGGCATCCCGGGATGTCCACCGGCGATCGCGGCCGGGGCACCTCGAGCATGTCCAGCTCGAGTTCGAGCAGGAGCAGCTCGAGGTCCGCACCGTCGACGGGTTCTTCGGGCCCGACGAGCGGTTCGGCGATCAGGTCGAGTGCGTCCATGACTGTCTCCGCGGACACCGGTGGGTCAGGCGTCGATCGCCTTCTTGTCGCCCACCGCGATCTCGATCTTGCGCGGCTTGGCCTTCTCCGCCACGGGGATCGTCAGCCTCAGCACACCGGCGTCGTACGTCGCCTCGATGTTGTCGGTGTCGAGGTTCTCCCCGAGGAACAGCTGCCGGCTGAACACGCCGCGCGGACGCTCGGCCGCGACCATCTCCTGACTCTGGTCGCGCGCCGGTCGTTCTGCATGCACCGTCAGCACGTTCCGTTCGACGTCGAGGTCGAGCGAATCCTCGGCCACACCGGGCAGGTCGAACTCGACGACGAACTTGTCGCCCTCACGCCAGGCGTCCATGGGCATCACCGCGGGCCGGGCCGCCGTACCGAGAACCTGCTGCGCGAAGCGGTCGAGCTCGCGGAACGGATCGGTGCGCATCAACATCGTTTCCACCTCCACAGACTCTCTTCGTGCCGGTTGAGGAGAGCAGCCGATCTATGTCTGCCGCTACACCTTTCTTGTACCACTCACAACATACGAAGGCAAGGGTTTGTTCCCGGAACCGGCGCGAATCCCGCGTCGCCGGGCCATAATCCGCCGACGCAAAACCTCCCGTGCGCGGCTGTGTCCGGCTACGCTCGACCTACCGCATGATGCCGCGGCGGTTCCGGGATGCCCTGAGGCCTCACGGAGCACGCGGCGCCGCAGCGACGTCGCCGCCCCGGGGCAGCGCAAGGAGGCACCATGGTTGTCACCGAAACGAAGGCCGTCCGGCCGTACCCGCCGCGGTACGCGCCGAAGGGTTCGACGTTCTACCGACTCGTCACCACGACCGACCCGAAGATGCTCGGTCTGATGTACATCGTCACGTCGTTCACGTTCTTCCTCATCGGCGGCCTGATGGCACTGCTGATCCGCAGCGAGCTCGCCGTCCCGGGTCTGCAGTTCCTGTCCAACGAGCAGTACAACCAGTTGTTCACGATGCACGGCGGCATCATGCTGCTGATGTACGCGACCCCGATCGTGTTCGGGTTCGCGAACTACATCCTGCCGCTGCAGATCGGCGCGCCCGACGTCACGTTCCCCCGTCTGAACGCGTTCAGCTACTGGCTGTACCTGTTCGGCGCAACCGTCGTCGCCGCCTCCCTCATCACTCCCGGCGGTGCACCGGACTTCGGATGGACGTCGTACATTCCGTTGGCGGACGATCTGCACACCCCCGGCATCGGCGCCAACCTCTGGTTCACCGGCCTCGCGGTGGCCGGTCTCGGCACCATCCTCGGCGGGGTCAACATGATCACCACGGTGGTGTGCCTGCGCGCCCCGGGCATGACGATGTTCCGGATGCCGATCTTCACCTGGAACATCTTCATCACGATGATCCTGATCCTGCTGATCTTCCCCCTGCTGACGGCCGCGTTCATGGGGGTGATGGTCGATCGGGTACTGGGCGGGAACATCTTCGACCCGGCCACCGGCGGGGTGCTCTTGTATCAGCATCTGTTTTGGTTCTTCGGTCACCCTGAGGTGTACGTCATCGCGCTGCCGTTCTTCGGCATCATCTCCGAGGTCATCCCGGTCTTCTCCCGGAAGCCGATCTTCGGCTACACCGGCCTGGTCTACGCGACCCTCGCGATCGGTGCCCTGTCGATGGCCGTCTGGGCGCACCACATGTATGCCACCGGCGCCGTGCTGCTGCCGTACTTCTCGTTCATGACGTTCCTGATCGCGGTGCCCACCGGCGTGAAGTTCTTCAACTGGATCGGCACCATGTGGAAGGGGCAGGTGACGTTCGAGACGCCGATGCTGTTCTCGGTCGGGTTCATCATCACCTTCCTGTTCGGTGGCCTGACCGGCGTCATCCTCGCCAGCCCGCCGCTCGACTTCCATGTCCACGACTCGTACTTCGTCGTCGCGCACTTCCACTACGTGCTCTTCGGCACCATCGTGTTCGCCACCTACGCCGGCATCTACTTCTGGTTCCCGAAGATGACCGGGCGGCTGATGGACGAGCGCCTCGGCAAGTGGCACTTCTGGCTGACCTTCGTCG
>NZ_AJFC01000253.1:0-6177 GCF_000256505.1 Rhodococcus sp. P14
TCGACCGCGCACCACCCGCTGTTCCAGGTTTCCCTCGCGCTGGCGAACTTCGAGGAGCCGGAGCTCGAGGTCGCGGGCCTGCGCATCGCACTGCAGGACGTCGCCCACGAGTCCTCACCGTTCGACCTGAGTCTGACACTGCGCGAACGCACGACCGCGAACGGCGAACCCGCCGGAATCGAGGTGAGCCTCGGCTACGCCACCGACCTGTTCGACGACGCCACCGCCCGGACCCTCGCCGCCCGCTTCGGCCGGCTGCTGACGGCGGTCGCCGAGAACCCGCACGCCACGATCGGCGACGTCGACCTGCTCGATCCGCGGGAGGCCGACGAACTGCGGGCTGGCACGGGCCCGGAGCCCGTCGCCCCGGTGACCCTGCCGGAACTGCTGCACGCCGCGGCGACGGCGCGACCCGAGGCCGTCGCCGTGGTCACCGACGACCGGCAGGTCACCTATCGCGAACTCGACGCCCGCGCGGCGCTGCTCGCCGATGCCCTCGCCGCGCGGGGTGCCGGCCCCGGCACCCTCGTCGCGCTGGCACTGACCCGATCGTTCGATTCGGTGCTCGCGGTGTGGGCGGTCGCCCGAACGGGCGCGGCGTTCGTGCCCGTCGACCCCCGGCACCCGCAGGAACGGATCGAGTACATGCTCGCCGATTCCGGTGCCGTCCTGGGGGTGACCGTGACCGAGCACCACGACCGTCTGCCCGCCTCGCTCGGGTGGCTGGTGCTCGACGGCCCGGCTGCCGACACGCGTCTCGCGCTCGTCCCGCAGCGGCCGCGGGCCACGGTCGTGCACGTCGACGACCCCGCCTACCTGATCTACACCTCCGGCTCGACCGGCGCTCCCAAGGCGGTCACCGTCACCCACCGCGGACTGGGCAATCTCGTCGCCGCGCAGCGGGAGACCCTGGCGCTGACCCCGCAGGCCCGGGTCGCGCACATCGCGTCGCCGAGTTTCGACGCCGCGGTGTTCGAGCAACTCGCCGCGTTCGCCGTCGGCGCCCGGCTCGTGGTCGTCCCGCCCACCGTCGTCGGCGGCACCGAACTCGCCGACCGGCTCCGCGCGGCCCGGGTCAGCCATCTCGTCGTCACCCCCGCCGCGCTGTCGACGCTCGACCCGGCCGCCCTGACCTCGGTCGAGGTGCTGGCCGTGGCCGGGGAGGCGACCGGACCGGAACTCGTGGACCGGTTCGGCGAGGGCCGGACGATGCTGAACCTGTACGGACCGACGGAGGCCACGATCTGGGCGACGGCCGGCCCGCTGGTGCCGGGCCGGGCGGTGACGATCGGATCGGCCGTGCGCGGCGTGACGCCGCTGGTGCTCGACGCCCGCCTGCGGCCGGTACCCGCCGGCGTGACGGGCGAACTCTACCTGGCCGGGGCCGGGCTGGCGCGGGGCTACCACGGGCGGGTGGGGCTGACCGCGAGCCGCTTCGTCGCCCGTCCCGATCAGCCGGGGGAGCGGATGTACCGCACCGGGGACCTCGTGCGGTGGGTGCGGGCCGGGGGCCGGCTCGAGCTCGAATACCTCGGGCGCGGTGACCACCAGGTCAAGGTCCGCGGGATGCGCGTCGAGGTCGGGGAGATCGACGCGGCGCTCACGGCCCTGCCCGAGGTCGACTTCGCGGTCACCGTCGGGCGGCCCGGACCGTCCGGCGCCCAGGTGCTCGTCTCCTACGTGCTCCCGGCGCCGGGGCACCGCCTCGAACCGGCCCGGGTACAGCGCCGGACGGCGCAGCGGCTGCCCGGACACCTGGTGCCGGCGGCGATCGTCGTGCTCGACGAGTTGCCGCTGACCCCGGTCGGCAAGCTGGATCGCGCGGCGCTGCCGGAGCCGGTGTTCGCGGCCGGCTCGGGACGCGCCCCGCGCACCCCGGCGGAGGAGGCGGTGGTCGCGGTGTTCGCGCAGGTCCTCGGCCTCACGCACGTCGGGATCGACGACTCGTTCTTCGACCTGGGTGGGACCTCCCTCGATGCCACCCGTGCCTGCGATCGGCTCGGCGCCGAACTCGGGACCGCCGTGCCGGTGATCGCGCTGTTCTCGGCGCCCACCCCGGCGACCCTGGCCGCCCGCCTCGAGGCCGAGGACCCCGGCGGGCAGCCGGACTCGCCGTTCGCGGTGCGGCTGGCGCTGCGCACCGACGGCGACGGAGCCCCGCTGTTCTGCGTGCATCCGGCGTCCGGACTGGCGTGGGGCTACGCCGGGCTCGCCGCGCACCTCGCCCCCGGACGGCCGGTGTACGGACTGCAGTCCCCGCACCTCGACGGCCGCGAGGACGCCCCGGCGACGATCGCCGCGTACGCCGAGCGGTACGTCGACGAGATCCGTGCGGTCCAGCCCACCGGCCCGTACCACCTGCTCGGCTGGTCGCTCGGCGGATTCATCGCCCACGCCGTCGCGGCGCGGCTGCGCGACGCCGGCGAGGAGGTGGCGCTGCTCGCGCTGCTCGACGCGGACCTGATCGCCCGCGACGTCGCCGCGCCGGAACCGCTGACCGCCGGCGAACTCGTCGCCGCCCTCGGCTCGTCCCTGGGGCTGCCCGACGTCGACCCGGACCTGACGGCCGCCGAGGCCGCCGCGCTGATCCGGACCCACACCGGGGCTCCCGTCGACGCCGGCCACCTCGACCGGATGGTCGCCGACTACAACGGTTCGGCGGCGCTGCTCGCCGGCTACCGGCCACCGCTCTACGACGGCGACCTCGTCTTCGTCACCGCGACGGCCGACAAGCCGCATCACGCCGGGGGTTTCGCCGGCTGGCGACCCTACGTCACCGGCGCGATGCACAACCACCTGCTCGATGTCGCCCACGACCGGATGACCGCACCCGACGCGGTGCCCGACCTGGCCGCGGTGCTCGATCGGCATCTCGGCGACGACCGGTACCTCGCCGCGTCCTGACCGCGCAATCCACCCCCCTTTTCTTCCGAACGGAGCACCATGTCCCCCTCGACCCCCGCCGTCCTCGTCGAAGCCGTCACCAAGAGCTTCGGGCCGGTCCCGGCCCTGTGCGGTGTGAGCTTCGCCGCCGAGCCCGGTGAGGTCCTCGGCGTCCTCGGCCCCAACGGCGCCGGCAAGACCACCACCGTGAACATCCTGTCCACCCTGCTGCGGCCGGATTCCGGCCGTGCCGTCGTGGCCGGGCACGACGTCGTCACCGACCCGGCCGGGGTGCGCCGGGCGGTGATGCTCACCGGTCAGTACGCCGCCCTCGACGACATGCTCACCGGCTTCGAGAACCTCGTCCTGTTCGCCCGTCTGCTCGGGCTGCGGCGCCGCGCGGCCCGAGCCCGCGCGCGGGAACTGCTCGCCGAGTTCGACCTCGAGGATGCCGCCGACCGGCGGGTCGGCAAGTACTCCGGCGGCATGCGCCGCCGCATCGACATCGCGTGCGGGCTCGTCGTCCCGCCCCGGGTGGTGTTCCTCGACGAGCCGACCACCGGCCTCGATCCGCGCAGCCGCCAACGGGTCTGGGATCTGATCGCCGGCTTCAAGGCGCAGGGCGTCACCACGCTGCTCACCACGCAGTACCTCGAGGAGGCCGATCTGCTCGCCGACCGGATCGTCGTCATCGACCGGGGCACGGTCGTCGCCGAGGGCACCCCCGCCCAGCTGAAGCAGCGCGTCGGCGCCACCTTCTGCGAAGTCGTCCCGGTGCGGGCGGCCGACGTGCCCGCCGTGGCGCACGTGCTCCGCCGGTTCGCCCCGGCGGCGGTGGTCGAGGTCGCCGCCGACCGCGTCACGATCCCGGCCCCGCACGGGGCGGGCACCCTGGCGCAGGTCGCGACGGCCGTCGCCGCCCACGGCGTCGCCGTCTCCGACATCGCGCTGCGGCGGCCGTCGCTGGACGAGGTCTTCCTCGCCCTCACCGCCGCCCGGCCGCGTTTCGAGGTGGTGGCATGACCACGACGACCGCCGCACCGTCGCCCCTCTACCAGTGGTGGGTGCTGTCCGCGCGCACCCTGATCCCCGCCGTCCGCGGCGGCGAACTCGTCACCGCGCTCGTCGCGCCGCTCGTGTTCACCGTCGGGTTCTACGTGCCGCTGCAACGGGTGATCGCCCTGTTCACCGGCGGGGCCGTCGACTACGGGCAGTTCCTGATGCCGCTGATCGCGCTGCAGGCCGTGGCCTTCACCGCGATCTCCGCCGCGTTCCTGGCCGCGACCGACGCGGTGCACGGCATCGACCGCCGGTTCGCGACGATGCCGATCGCGGCGGCCGTGCCGCTCGCCGCACGCCTGTCCGCGAGCACCGTCAAGTGCGCGCTGTCGCTGGCGGCGGCGATCGGTTGCGGGTACGTGATCGGATTCCGATTCGCCGGAGCCACCGCGGCCGTCGGGTTCTGCGTACTCGCGCTCACCATCGGCACGGTCCTCACGCTGGGGGCCGATGTGCTCGGCACCGTGTTCCGGAGCCCGGAGGCCACCACGCAGGCACTGATGCTGCCGCAGCTCGTGCTCGGAATGCTCTCCTGCGGCTTCGTTCCGATCGACCAGTTCCCGGCCTGGATCCAGCCGTTCGTCCGCAACCAGCCCGTCTCCCAGTTCGCGTCGAGCCTGCGCGGGCTCGCCGACGGCACCGGCGCCGCCCTGACGCCGACGCTGCTGTGGCTCGGCGGGATCCTCCTGGTCGTCGTCCCCCTGGCCACCCGCACGAACCGGAGGCAGCGATGAGCACCACCGTGACCACACCCGAGAATTCGGTCCCCGCTCTCGTGCGGCACACCGGCCTGCAGGCCGGGCGCCTGCTGACCCGCTGGCGCCGGGATCCGATGACGGTGCTGCAGAGCCTCGCCTACCCGGTGCTGCTGTTGCTCATGCTCGAGGCGGTGCTCGGCCGGCAGGTCTCGGCGTTCGCCGGGCAGGACGCGCTGTACGGGACGGTGCCGATGGTCGTCGTGATGAGCGCGCTGCTCGGCTCGCTGGCCGGCGCCGTCACACTCGGCCGCGAGTGCGAGGCCGGGCTGCCCGCGCGGCTGTGGGTGCTGCCCGTCCACCGGGCTTCGGCGCTGGCGTCGAGATTCGTCGCCGAGGCGGTGCGCATCACCGTGACCACCGTCGTCGTCGTCGCCGCCGGGGTCGTGCTCGGTTTCCGCTTCCACCGCGGCCCGCTCGCCGCGATCGGTTTCCTGGCCGTACCGGTGCTGTTCGGGCTGGCGTTTGCCGCGCTGGTCACCGCGGCCGCATTCATGGCCGCGAAAACGGTGGTCATCGAAGCGATCTCGTTGCTGTGCACGCTGATGCTGTTCTTCAATCCGGGGTTCGTGCCGATCGGTGCGTACCCGGACGTGCTCGCGCCGGTGATCCGCAACCAGCCCATGACCAGTGCCGTCGAGACGATGCAGGCGCTGGCCCTGGGCGGCGCCGTCCAGGGCCCGCTGGTGCGCACCGTGGCCTGGTCGGTGGCCCTGGTCGCGGTGTGTGCCGTGCCGGTGATCCGCGGATACCGTCGGGCCCTGTGACCGGATCCGCCGCCGGTGATCCCGGCAGGGTGGCGAATCCGCCACCCGGGGTGGCTGGTTCGCGGCCCCCGGGTACGGGAGGATCGATCCAGTGAACACGCCGAATCCCGAAGGGAGGCAAAATGACCGCCGTTGCCGAACCAGGCACCACCGACTCCGAACTGCCCCGTCTGCGCGCCGACATCGACAGTCTCGACACCGAGATCCTCGCCGTGGTGCGGCGCCGTGTCGCGCTCGAGCGACGGATCGGGCAGCTCCGGGTCGGGACGGGGGCGCCCCGCGTCACCCACGCCCACGACATGAGCATGATCCGTCGCTACGCCGCCGAGCTCGGGGAGGACGGCACGGCCCTGGCCCTGGTCCTGCTGCGCCTGCGTTAGCGGTGCGGAGCGCGCCCGACGGTGCCGGGCGACACCCCTCGTTCCGGGTGTCGACACGGACCTCATCCGGTCGGTCGTCGGCGGGGCGGTCCCGGGTCCACACCCACTGTCCGCGGGGCCGCCCGCACCACCGGACCTTCGCCGCATCATCGAGCATCCGGACAACCCCTCCCGGCGTCGCCGGGAGGGGGTTGTCCACCCCCGGGCGCAGTCCTAGTCGCGGGCCAGCACGGCTACGGGAAGGTCCGCGAACACCTCCGCCGGCGACACCGTTGCCGACAGCCGCCGCCCGGTGAGCCGGTCCACCCAGCGGCCCGGCGGCAGGTCGAGCGT
>NZ_AJFC01000254.1:0-4919 GCF_000256505.1 Rhodococcus sp. P14
ACCGTGTGCCGCGAGGCGAGCGCCACCACGTCGACGTCGTCGGCCGCCGGGCCGCGCCCGAACCCGATGAGGGGAGCGGTGGCCGGACCCGACGCGGACAGCGGGACGTAGGCGCCACCGACGAAGCTCGCCGGCCGTTCGCGGCGCAGCCGCAGCGCCGACCGCACGACCGCGAGCTTCGCGGTACCGGCGTCGTCCACGGCCGGCGGCGGGTCCTGCTCGAGCAGCCGGCGCCTCGCGGCGAAGTCCACCGGCCGCCGGTTGTCCGGGTCCACGAGCGAGTCCTCCCACAACTCGGTGCCCTGGTACACGTCGGGGATGCCGGGTCCGAGCAGCTGCAGCAGCTTCTGCCCGAGCGAGTCCGCGGAGAAATGCGGGGCCAGCGACGCGACGAACTCGGTCAGCGACGCGCCGACAGGCCCGTCGCACACCGCGTCGAGCCAGGCCGCCACCGCGCCCTCGAACTCCTCGTCCACCTCCGTCCAGGTGGTGCGCACGCCGTTCTCCCGCAGGGCTTTCCGGGCGTACTCGTGCAGCCGGGACCGCAGCTCCTCCGTCACTCGACCGTCACGCGGCCAGGCCCCGAAGATGTTCTGCCACAAGAACAGTCCCGAGGCGGCGTCCGGGGGCGGTGTGACGGATTCCCATTCGGACAGGCACGCCGCCCACAGTTGCGGCACCTGCGAGAGCACCCCGATACGGGCGCGGACGTCCTCGCCGCGCTTGGTGTCGTGGGTGGACAGCGACGTCATCGCACGCGGCCACCACCGCGCCCGTTCCGACCAGGCGAGGTGGAATTCGGCGACGGGCAGCCCGAACCGGCCCGGGTGGCCGCCGACCTCCTGGAGGGAGACCAGCCGCGCCGCGCGGTAGAACAGGCAGTCCTCGACCGCCTTGGCGGTCGCGGCGCCGCACACCTGCCCGAACCGGGCCGCCGCCTCTGCGCCCCGGGCCAGGGCCCGCGACAGCACCTCGAGCGCGGGTTCGAGCGCGGGTTCGGCGCGGGCGCACTCACCCAGGATGCGGGGCAGCATCCCGGCCAGGGGCGCGTAGTCGGACCGGTACACGGGCAGCTCCGCCACCACCGCGATCACCGCGTCGCGCAGGTGCTCGTCCGGACAGGTCGCATCGGCGGCGTCCCGGCGGACCGCCCGCACCAGCCGGCGCACCTCCGGTGCCAGACCCGCCTGCAGCACCGTGCTCTTGAGCTGTCTCTCCTGCGCGTGCAGCCACTGCGCGTCGCCGGGCGCGCCGGTGCGGTCACGCGAGAGCGCGTCGAGGTCCTTCTCACCGCGCGGATCGAGGAACACCGCACCGACCTCGCCGAGCGCGTCGTAGCCGGTGGTGCCGTCGACCGGCAGGGTCGGGTCGAGCGGTTCGCCGTCGCCGAGGATCTTCTCGACGACCAGCCAGCGGTCCGGGCCGACGAGCTCGCGCAACCGCTGCAGGTAGCCGGTCGGGTCCGCCAGTCCGTCCGGATGGTCCACGCGGACGCCGTCGGTGAGGTCGTCGTCCATCCACGACGCCACCTGGGCGTGCACCGCGTCGAACACCGCCGGATCCTCCACCCGCACCGCGGCGAGATCGTCGACGGTGAAGAACCGGCGGTATCCGATCAGGCCGCTGTCCCACGGCACCAGCCGGTACGCCTGCCGCGCATGCACCTCCGCTCCGGTTCCCGCGTCGGTGCCCGGGGCGATCGGGAAGCGCCGCTCGTAGTAGGCCAGCGTCGGCTCGTCACCGGTACGGTCCACGGTCAGATCCTCGACGTCGGTCGCCGACCCCAGTACGGGCAGGGCGATCCGGCCGTCGCAGCCGTTGTCCGCGTCCCAGTCGACGTCGAAGTACGTCGCGTACGGCGAGGTGCGGCCGTGCCGCAGCACGTCCCACCACCACGGGTTCTCCCGCGGATCGCCGACGCCGACGTGGTTGGGGACGATGTCGATCAGCAGACCCATCCCGCGGGAGCGGACCTCGCGGGCCAGGGCCGCGAGACCCTCGCGGCCGCCGAGCGCCGCCGACACCGTCGTCGGATCCACCACGTCGTACCCGTGGGTCGAGCCGGCCGCGGCGCTGAGCACGGGGGACAGGTACACGTGGGAGACGCCGAGCGCGTCGAGGTAGTCCACGAGCGCGATCGCGTCCGCGAAGGTCGTCCCGTCGCCGGTGAGCTGCAGCCGATACGTCGACGACACCGGGCGCGGGCTCATGCGGTCCTCCGCATCACCAGCAGCGAACGGGCCTGCACCCGCACCGACTCCCCGGCGGTCACCACCTGCTCGCGCAGCCCGTCCGGCACGTCCGTGTCCAGCGCCACCGACCATTCCTCGGCGTGCGGACCGTCGGGGGTGACGAAATCGATCGGCTCGTCGTGCGCGTTGAAGCACAGCAGGAACGAATCGTCGACGACCCGTTCGCCGCGCTGGTTCGGCTCGTGGATGCCCTCGCCGTTGAGGAACACCGACAGCGACTTGCCGAACCCGCTGTCCCAGTCCTCCGGCGTCATCTCCTCGCCCGCCGGGGTGCGCCAGGCGATGTCACGGGACTGCTCGCCGCTGCGGATCGGGCGGCCCTCGAAGAACCGCCGTCGCCGGAACACCGGGTGCGACCGGCGCAGCGCGATCACGTTGCGGGTGAACTCGAGCAGGTCCGCGTTCGTCTCCGCCAGCGACCAGTCCATCCAGGACAACTCGTTGTCCTGGCAGTAGACGTTGTTGTTGCCCTGCTGCGTGCGCCCGAACTCGTCGCCGTGCGCGAGCATGGGGGTGCCCTGGGACAGCATCAGCGTGGCCAGGATGTTGCGGCTCTGCCGCTGCCGCAGCGCGAGCACGTCCGCGTCGTCGGTCGGGCCCTCCACGCCGCAGTTCCACGAGCGGTTGTGTGACTCGCCGTCCATGTTGTTCTCGCCGTTGGCGTCGTTGTGCTTCTCGTTGTAGGAGACCAGGTCGGCGAGGGTGAAGCCGTCGTGGGCGGTGACGAAGTTGATCGACGCGCTCGGCCGGCGGCCGGTGGCCTCGTACAGGTCCGACGAGCCGGTGAGCCGGGAGGCGAACTCGCCGAGCGTGGCCGGTTCCCCGCGCCAGTAGTCCCGGACCGTGTCGCGGTACTTGCCGTTCCACTCGGTCCACAGGCCGGGGAAGTTGCCCACCTGGTAGCCGCCCTCACCGACGTCCCACGGCTCGGCGATCAGCTTGACCTGCGAGACGATCGGATCCTGCTGCACGAGGTCGAAGAACGCGGACAGCCGGTCCACGTCGTGCAGCTCGCGGGCCAGGGTGGAGGCCAGGTCGAAGCGGAATCCGTCGACGTGCATCTCGGTCACCCAGTAGCGCAGCGAATCCATGATCAGCTGCAGGGTGTGCGGATGGCGGGCGTTGAGGCTGTTGCCGGTGCCGGTGTAGTCCATGTAGTAGGACTTGTCGTCGTCGACCAGCCGGTAGTAGGCGGCGTTGTCGATGCCGCGGAAACAGATCGTCGGCCCCATGTGGTTGCCCTCCGCGGTGTGGTTGTACACCACGTCGAGGATCACCTCGATGCCCGCCTCGTGGTAGGCGCGCACCATCGCCTTGAACTCGGCGACGACGCCGCTCGGGTTGCTGGCCGACGAGTAGTCCAGGTGCGGAGCCAGGAAGCCGAAGGTGTTGTAGCCCCAGTAGTTCCGCAGGCCCCGGTCCAGCAGCACCTGATCCTGCATGAACTGGTGCACGGGCATCAGTTCGATCGCGGTGACCCCGAGACTCTGCAGGTGCTCGATGATCACCGGGTGGGCCAGCCCCGCGTAGGTGCCGCGCAACTGCTCCGGCACGCCCGGATGGGTCGCGGTCATGCCCTTCACGTGGGCCTCGTAGATGACGGTCTCGTAGTAGGGCCGGCGCGGATGCCGATCGGAGACCCAGTCGAAGAACGGGTTGATCACCACGGTCGTCATCGTGTGTCCGAGCGAATCCAATTGGGGGAAATCGGGATTCGACGGTTCTTTGGGCTCGGTGGCGGACTCGGCCGGCGTGTCGTTCTCGTCGCCCGACTCCGCGGTGGCCGCACCTGGAGCGTCCGCACCGGAGGCGTCCTCCGCGGCCGCGTCCGACTGCTCCGGTTCCGACGGGGCCTCCTCGGCCTCGGACCCCGTCATGGCGTACGAGAACAGCGACGCATCGCCGTCGAACGCGCCGTCGAAGGCCTTGCCGTACGGGTCGAGCAGCAACTTGCTCGGATCGCAGCGCAGACCCTGCCCCGGATCGTAGGGGCCGTGGACGCGGTAGCCGTAGCGTTGGCCGGGGGTCACCGTGGGGAGGTAGACGTGCCAGACGTTGCCGTCGACCTCCTCGATCGGCACGCGGGTCTCGGTGCCGTCCTTGGCGATCAGGCACAGTTCGACCTTCTCGGCGACCTCGGAGAAGAGGGCGAAGTTCGTCCCCGCCCCGTCGTAGGTCGCGCCGAGCGGATAGGCGTTCCCCGGCCACACCGGGATCTCGGCCGGGAGGGCCTCGGTGGACGTGCTCGGCTCGGTGGGTTCCATGACGGCAACCCTAGCGGGATCCTCGGTCGTGTACGGACCGAGTGAGCCGGTCTGGCGCAGGTGCCGACCGGCCGCGCGGCGCGGACGCCTACAGTCGGACCCCGTGACCGTTCGCCGCCTGAATCCCGACGAGGTCGCCACGCTCGACGCGGCGCACCTGTGGCATCCCTACGGGGCCGTTCCCGCATCGACCGTGCCGCTCGTGGTCGACGAGGCCCACGGCACCCGGCTGCGGCTGGCCGACGGCCGGGAACTCGTCGACGGCATGAGCTCGTGGTGGGCCGCCGTGCACGGATACCGCCACCCCGCCCTCGACGCGGCGGTCACGCGCCAACTGGGGCGGATGAGCCACGTGATGTTCGGCGGGCTCACCCACGAGCCGGCCGCGCGGCTCCCCGGGCCG
>NZ_AJFC01000255.1:0-864 GCF_000256505.1 Rhodococcus sp. P14
AGCTGCTCGTGCGGATCACCCCCGACGGCCTGGACAAGGTCTTCCTCGCCGATTCCGGGTCGGTGTCGGTGGAGGTCGCGGTCAAGCTCGCCCTGCAGTACCAGCGCGCGGTGGGCCGGCCGGGACGGCACCGGCTCATGACCTGGCGGGGCGGCTACCACGGTGACACGTTCGCGCCGATGAGCGTGTGCGACCCCGACGGCGGCATGCACTCGATGTGGACCGGCGTACTGCAGCGGCAGGTGTTCGCGCCGGCGCCGCCGCGCGAGTTCGACCCGGCGTACGTCGCCGAGTTCGAGGCCACGCTCGAGGCCCACACGGACGAGCTGGCCGCCGTGATCGTCGAGCCGGTGGTCCAGGGCGCGGGTGGCATGCGCTTCCACGACCCCCGCTACCTGACCGAGCTGCGCCGGATGTGCGACACCCATGGCCTGCTGTTGATCTTCGACGAGATCGCCACCGGGTTCGGTCGCACCGGGGAGCTGTTCGCCGCCGATCACGCGGCCGTCGCGCCGGACGTCATGTGCGTGGGCAAGGCGCTGACCGGCGGATATCTGACGCTGGCGGCGGTGCTGTGCACGTCGGCCGTCGCCGAGGCGGTCAGCGCGGGCGAGGGCGGCGGCATCATGCACGGCCCGACGTTCATGGGCAATCCGCTCGCGTGCGCGGTGGCCGTCGCTGCCGTGGAGCTGCTGCTCTCGCGCGACTGGCGCGGCGAGGTCGCCGCGCTCGGCGCCGGCCTCGAAGCGGGTCTGGCGCCGGCGCGGGAGCTGCCGGGCGTGGTGGACGCGCGGGTGCTCGGCGGCATCGGCGTGCTCGAACTGGACCGGCCCGTGGACATGCGCGCCGCGACGGCGGGGGGGG
>NZ_AJFC01000256.1:0-1796 GCF_000256505.1 Rhodococcus sp. P14
GACGACGTCGCCGACGCCCGGCGCGCGGCGGGCCTGCGCCGCACCCTGCATCCGCGCACCCCGGCGCCGGGCATCGTCGACCTCGCCTCCAACGACTACCTCGGTCTCGTCCGGCACCCCGAGGTCCTCGCCGCCGCGACCGCCGCGCTGCGCCGCTGGGGCGGTGGCGCCACCGGGTCCCGCCTCGTCACCGGCACCACGAGCGAGCACGAACTGCTCGAGCGTGAACTCGCGGAGTTCACCGGCGCCGAGTCCGGTCTCGTGTTCGCCAGCGGGTACGCCGCCAACCTCGGCGCCGTCACCGCCCTCGCCGACCGCGACACCCTGATCGTCTCCGACGCGGGCTGCCACGCGTCCCTGGTCGACGCGTGCCGGCTCTCCCGCGCACGGGTGCAGATCGCCCCGCACGCCGACGTCGACTTCGTGCGGACGGCGCTCGCGACCCGCACCGAGCGGCGTGCCCTCGTGCTCACCGACTCCGTCTTCAGCGCCGACGGGGACCTCGCGCCGCTGCAGCAACTGCATGCGGCGTGCCGGGCACACGACGCGCTGCTGCTCGTCGACGAGGCCCACGGGGTGGGGGTCCGGGGCGGGGGCGGTCGCGGACTCGTCCACGAGGCGGGTCTCGCCGGTGAGCCGGACGTCGTGGTCACTGCCACGCTCTCGAAGTCCCTCGCGTCGCAGGGCGGCGTGGTGCTCGCCGACGCCCGCGTCCGGGCCCACCTGATCGATGCCGCCCGCACCTTCATCTTCGACACCGGTCTCGCGCCCGCCGCCGTCGGCGCCGCCCGTGGTGCGCTGCGCGTGTTGCGTGACGAGCCGCACCGGGCCCGAGCCGTGCTCGAGCGGGCCGCCGACCTGGCCCGGATCGCCGGGGTCGCCGCCCCCACGTCGGCGGTGGTGTCGGTGGTGCTCGGGGACCCGCAGGTCGCGTTCGACGCCGCGCAGGCGTGCCGCAGCCGGGGGGTCCACGTCGGATGCTTCCGGCCGCCGTCCGTTCCCGAGGGCACGTCCCGGCTGCGGCTGACGGCCCGCGCGAACCTGGACGCCGACGAACTCGCCCACATCGACGACGTCCTCACCGATGTGCTGTCCGGGGCACGGTCATGACGGTCCTGTGTGTGACCGGCACGTCCACCGACGTGGGCAAGACCGTCGTCACGGCGGCCTACGCCGCCGTGGCGGTGGCGGCGGGGCTGCGGGTCGCCGTATGCAAACCGGCACAGACCGGGGTGGCCGACGAGGCTCCCGGCGACCTCGCCGAGATCGCCCGGCTCACCGGGGGACGCGTGCACACCGTGGAACTGGCCCGCTACCCGGAGCCCCTGGCGCCGGACACCGCGGCGCGCCGCAGCGGCCGGCCCCTGCTGCACCTGCCCGTCGTCGTCGCCGCCGTACGCGAGCTCGCCGGCGCGCACGACCTGGTGCTCGTCGAGGGCGCCGGTGGGCTGCTCGTCCGGCTGGGCGAGGACGGATTCACCCTCGTCGACGTCGCCGCCGCGGTGAGCGCCCCGGCCGTGGTGGTGGCAGCTCCCGCCCTGGGGACCCTGAACCACAGCGCACTGACCGTCGCCGCGTTGCGGGCCGGCGGGGTCGAGTGCGCGGGCGTGGTGATCGGTGCGTGGCCGGAGCACCCGGGTCTGGCCGAGCGGTGCAATCTGCAGGATCTGCCCGGGGTCACCGGTGTGCCCCTCCTCGGGCGCCTCCCGGCGGGCAGCGGCGCCCTCGACGCGGTGTCCTTCGCCGACCAGGCCGCCCGCTGGCTGCCTGCCGACCGGCTCCGCCCGCCCGGTCCG
>NZ_AJFC01000257.1:0-20546 GCF_000256505.1 Rhodococcus sp. P14
CTGTCCCCGCGGCGCCCGGCCGGGCGCACCGCCACGCTTCCCGCAGGTGAACGAATGTGCGAGGACGACGAGTTCGGGTAGGGTATCCGGTGCGGTTGAGACACCAGCCGTAGTGCCAGTGAGGACGCGTCCCGACGACGCGTCCCTACGTCAGTGCTACGCAGTGTTCGCCGCGTCCGGCGTCGACCGCTGCGTATCCCCGACCGAGGCAGACCGGAAGTCGGTGTAGGAGACAGCGCAAGCGATGAGGGTGCTCGATCACCAGCAGTGCGAGACGGCCCGCAGGCGGGCGGTCTCGCACTCCCACATTCTCGACGGCCCGTTCGGCCGGATCGCCGCGTCCTGGTTCGGGGCGCCGGTGCCGATCGTCGACGCCGACCGCATCCGGCTCGAGGCCGCCCACGGGCTGGGCGGGGCGCGGCAGATCCGCCGCGCTCCCGGCTCGTGCGCCGCACCGATCCTCTCCGACCGCCCGGTGGCCGACGCCCGCCTCGTCGCCGAACTTTCGGAATCGATTCTTGCACGGGCGCAGGACGACATCGCCCTGCTCACCGCAGGTATACCCCGTTGACTCCGACCCCCGGGATCGGACCCGCTATCGCACAGGAGGACAGTGTCTTGCATGATGGACAGATGAACGAAGCGACTTCCGAACAGCCGATCATGGCCGTTTCCCAGGCGTGGAGCGGCGACATCGCGGTGCTGTCGGTGGCCGGTGACGTGGATCTGGTCAGCGCCCCGCAGCTCGAGGAGGAAGCTGTCGCCACCCTCGGCAACGACAAGTGCCGGGGCCTGATCGTGGACCTCGGTGCAGTCAACTTCCTCGCGTCGGTCGGCATCGCCGTGCTGGTCGACCTGTCGAAGAAGACCGCCGGCACGACCCCCTACGCCGTCGTCGCGCAGGGTTCGGCCACCGCCCGGCCGCTGTCGCTGCTCGGCCTGGACGAGGTGTTCCCGATCCACAGCCGCCTGGACGAGGCGCTGGCCGCTCTGCAGGCCGACAAGGCCGGCACGGAGGCATGAACCGCCGCGGAGGCACGAGTCGGTCGGGTCGCGCCGGCTCGACCGGACCGGTGTGTCCGGGGTGGAAATCCGGCGGGGACCCGTCGACGACGAGGGAACGAGGATGCAGGCGCGAGGCGTAGCACCGGCCTTTCTGACGACGGGACTGTACTTCCGCGGCGTACGGGCCGAGGCCTCGCAGGTGACGATGCTGCGGCAGGCGCTCGACCGCTGGCTCAGCGGCTTGCGGCTCGCCGAGGTCGGCGGCCAGGACGTGCTGCTGGCCAGCTACGAGGCGCTCGCGAACGCCGTCGAGCACGCGTACACCGCGGATGACGGTGACGGCACGGTCGACCTCGAAGCGAAGTACTCGCCGCAGGACCGGTGTGTGGAGGTCGTCGTCACCGACCACGGGCACTGGCGGGGTTCGGCCACGCCGGCGGCCGATAGCTCCCGGGGGCACGGCCTGGCGCTGATCCGGAATCTGGCCTCGGATACCGACCTGGCCGTCAACCCCGACGGCACACAGGTGGCGATGCGCTGGCAGTTGCCGGGGAAGACCTCGGCGGCCACCGGCTGACGCGAGTCGCCCGGGCGGCACGCTGCCCACGAACGGATTCCGGCCCCGGCGCTTCGCGCGCCGGGGCCGGAATGCACTCCGGGAGAAGTCAGGCAGGCTGCGGGTGTCGGCGAAGGGCGGCGTCGCCGCCCGAGGCGAACACCGAGGTGCATACGGTCCCAAGGGGGACCGGGACGTCCCGGGCCGGCGAGGTCCCCGCACCGACCGGCAGGTCGTGCTCGGCGAGTGCCTCGAGGATCCGTGCGGGGGCGTCGTGCACGCAGACGCACGGAACGCCTGCGGCGCGCACGGACTGCATCGTCATCGCCTCGGCCGCGGAGCACGCGCCGTCGAGCACCTCCTCGGCGACGATCGCGCACACCACCCGGCCTCCGGCGAAGGTATCGGTGAGTCCGAATCCGTGCTCACGTGCCCACGTCCGCAACTCGGCCCCACGGGCGCCGTCGAGCACCCGGGAGCAGTCGCCGACGATCAGCAGTTCGCCGGCCGATCCCCCCTCGATCGATCCTGAAGTCATCTGATCCCCTGCTTTCCGCATCGACGTCCTCGACCTCATGCGCGCCCGGTGCCCGCCGACTGCTCGTCGGTGCGTGGTTCGGCGAACATCGCCTCGATACGGCGCTTGATCTCCTCGGTGCTCATGGCCGAGCCGGCAGTGGCCGAGGCGCGGCGGGAGGCGGCGGAGGCGAACAAGGTGGTCTGCATGACGTTTCTCTGTCCTAACTCTCTTCAGCGCGTGCTGCTTTCACAGTGGCATCCAAGTCTTCCCGGAGCACAGGTTTTCGAAACCTGTAGCAGAGATTTCACATTTCCTGGTCCGTTCTGTCCGGATCCGGCTCGGCATCCCGTTCGGTCACGGCCCGTGCGCGTCGATACCCGGATTCGCCTGCGAGGCCGCGCGAATGTCGTACTGTGATAGCTGTCACACAGAGTCGGCAGGTGTCGACGTGCCGACCGACCTCTCGGAGGTACGAATGTCCACCACCGAAATGCAGGAACTGCACCGCACCATCGGTCACCTGCGGCACTGCCTGACCTCGCTCCGGTCGCGGTACGGCGACGCCGCCGCCGTACGTCGTCTGGTCAACGACGTGGACCGGCTCGACATCGACGCGCAGGACCTGGCGGCCTCCCCGCCGCGGGAGGCGTCCCGGCCGGTCGGCGAGCGGATCCCGATCCCCGACACCCCGTACGACGAGATCTTCCGCGGCGTCGACTGCGACGACGAGGGGCTCGGCGGCCTGCACGGCTCGCGGTGAGCGCGCCCGCGGCAGGCACCGGCGTGCGCTCCGCGACGCGGGCCCGGATCGCGGCGCGCACGCTACGCACCGACCGGTGGTGGCAGCCGCCCCTGCTCACCACACTCGGGCTGGCCGTCTTCGTCGTCTACGCGACGATCCGGTCGTTCGTGCGCACTGCGTACTGGGTGGAGGAGTACCACTACCTCACGCCGTTCTACTCCCCGTGCGTCAGCGCGTCGTGCGTGCCCGGTGCCCGGCACTTCGGCACGTGGGTGGGTGAACTGCCCATGTGGATCCCCCTGGCGTTCCTGTCGCTGCCGTTCCTGCTCGGGTTCCGGCTGACGTGCTACTACTACCGCAAGGCCTACTACCGCTCGATCTGGCTGGCGCCGCCGGCCTGCGCCGTCGCCGAGCCGCACGCCCGGTACACGGGGGAGACGCGGTTGCCGCTGCTGATCCAGAACTCGCACCGCTACTTCTTCTACGTCGCGCTCGTCATCTCGGCGATCAACACCTACGACGCGATCCTCGCGTTCCACGGTGCCGGGGGCGGGTTCGGGTTCGGGCTCGGCAACATCGTCCTGGTGGTGAACGTCGTGCTGCTGTGGGCATACACCGTCTCGTGCCACTCGTGCCGGCACGTCACCGGCGGCCGGCTCAAACACTTCTCGAAACACCCGCTGCGCTACCGGGTCTGGACGTTCGTTTCCAGGCTCAACACCCGGCACATGCAGCTGGCGTGGACCACGCTGGGCACCCTGATGATCACGGATTTCTACATCATGCTCGTGGCGAGCGGCACGGTTTCGGACCTGCGGTTCGTCGGCTGAGCCACGACGCCGGCCCGGGCGCCTGCCGCGGGCGGTTCGGCAGCAGAGGAGGACTGGATGGCGGACGTCGAACGGCACAGCTACGACGTGGTGGTCATCGGCGCGGGCGGGGCGGGGCTGCGTGCCGTCATCGAGGCGCGTCAGCGCGGACTGCGGGTCGCAGTCGTGTGCAAGTCGCTGTTCGGCAAGGCGCACACCGTCATGGCGGAAGGCGGGTGCGCCGCCGCGATGGGCAACGCCAACCCGCACGACTCGTGGCAGGTGCACTTCCAGGACACCATGCGCGGAGGGAAGTTCCTCAACAACTGGCGCATGGCCGAGTTGCATGCGCGCGAGGCCCCCGACCGGGTGTGGGAACTCGAGACCTACGGTGCGTTGTTCGACCGCACCCCCGACGGCCGGATCAGCCAGCGCAACTTCGGCGGTCACACCTACCCCCGGCTCGCGCACGTCGGCGACCGTACCGGGCTCGAGCTGATCCGCACGATGCAGCAGAAGATCGTGTCGCTCCAGCAGGAGGACTACGCCGCCACCGGCGACTACGACGCGCGGGTGCGGGTGTTCGCCGAGTGCACCGTCACCGAACTGCTGAAGGACGACGAGGGCCGCATCGCCGGTGCGTTCGGGTACTGGCGCGAGTCCGGCCGGTTCGTGCTGTTCGAGGCCCCCGCCGTCGTCCTCGCCACCGGCGGGATCGGCAAGTCCTGGAAGGTCACGTCGAATTCGTGGGAGTACACCGGCGACGGTCATGCGCTCGCGCTGCGGGCCGGGGCCGCTCTGATCAACATGGAGTTCGTCCAGTTCCACCCCACCGGGATGGTGTGGCCGCCCAGCGTCAAGGGCATCCTCGTCACCGAGGGGGTACGCGGTGACGGTGGGGTGCTGAAGAACTCCGAGAACGAACGGTTCATGTTCTCCTACATTCCGCCGGTGTTCAAAGGTCAGTACGCCGAGACGGAGGAGGAGGCCGACCGCTGGTACACCGACCAGGAGAACAATCGCCGCACCCCGGACCTGCTGCCGCGCGACGAGGTGGCCCGCGCCATCAATTCCGAGGTCAAGGCCGGTCGTGGCACCCCGCACGGCGGGGTGTTCCTCGACATCGCCTCACGCATGCCCGCCGAGGAGATCGTCCGGCGGCTGCCGTCGATGCACCACCAGTTCAAGGAACTCGCCGACGTCGACATCACCGCCGAGGCGATGGAGGTCGGCCCCACCTGCCACTACGTGATGGGCGGGATCGAGGTCGATCCCGAGACCGGGGCCGCGTCCGTGCCCGGCCTGTTCGCCGCCGGCGAGTGCTCGGGCGGGATGCACGGATCGAACCGGCTCGGCGGCAACTCCCTGTCGGACCTGCTGGTGTTCGGCCGGCGCGCCGGTCTCGGCGCCGCCGACTACGTGCAGGGCCTCGGGCACCGTCCACGCCTCGCGGACGCGGACGTCGTCGCGGCGGCGCGTACGGCGCTGGCGCCCTTCGATCCCGCCGAGCCCGCGACGGCGGAGAACCCGTACACCCTGCACACCGGGTTGCAGCAGTGCATGCAGGACCTGGTGGGCATCATCCGGCGCGCGGACGAGATCGCCCGCGCCCTCGACGATCTCGCTGCGTTGCGGGCACGGATCCGCAACGTCGCCGTGGAGGGGCACCGGCAGTTCAATCCCGGCTGGCACCTCGCCCTGGATCTGCGCAACATGCTGCTCGTGAGCGAGTGCGTGGCCCGGGCGGCGTTGCTGCGCACCGAGAGCCGGGGCGGGCATACCCGCGACGACCACCCGTCGATGGATCCGAACTGGCGCCGGACGCTGCTGGTGTGTCGCACGGACGACGGCGACGGCTCGATCCCGGATGTCACCGTCGCGCCCGAACGTCAGGTGCCCATGCGTCCGGACCTGTTGGCGCTGTTCGATGTCGAGGAACTCGCCAAGTACTACACCGACGACGAACTCGCGGAACATCCGGGACGGAGGCCGTAGCCATGGGCTACCGAGCGGCATTCAGGATCTGGCGCGGCGACGACGGGGGCGGCGAACTGCGCGACTACACCGTCGAGGTGAACGAGGGGGAGGTCGTTCTCGACATCGTCCACCGGCTGCAGGCCACCCAGGCTCCCGACCTGGCGGTGCGATGGAACTGCAAGGCGGGCAAGTGCGGGTCCTGCTCGGCGGAGGTCAACGGCCGTCCGCGGCTGCTGTGTATGACCCGGATGTCGGTCTTCGCGGAGGACGAGGTGGTCACCGTGACCCCGCTGCGCACCTTCCCGGTGATCCGGGACCTGGTCACCGATGTGTCCTTCAACTACGCCAAGGCCCGGGAGATCCCGGCGTTCGCGCCCCCACCCGACCTGGCGCCGGGGGAGTACCGGATGCGGCAGATCGACGTGCAGCGGTCGCAGGAGTTCCGCAAGTGCATCGAGTGCTTCCTGTGCCAGAACGTCTGCCACGTGGTGCGCGACCACGAGGAGAACAAGGAGGCGTTCGCCGGACCCCGGTACCTGATGCGGATCGCCGAACTCGAGATGCATCCGCTCGACGTGGCCGACCGGCGCACCGCCGCCCAGGAAGAGCACGGACTGGGGCTGTGCAACATCACCAAGTGCTGCACCGAGGTGTGCCCGGAGAACATCCACATCACGGACAACGCGCTGATCCCGATGAAGGAACGCGTCGTCGACCGTCGCTACGACCCGATCGTCTGGCTCGGAAACAAGCTGTTCCGGCGCTGACCGGTCCGGCCGAATGTCACATGCGTTCAGTTGAACCGCACCGGTGTGACATTCGGTCCGGGCGCCTCGGCGCCGCCCGCGTGCAACCGGGTGCGGATGCCGTCGACGAACAGGGTCAGGCCGAAATCGAAGCGCACGGCCGGATCCCCGTCGAGCAGGTCGTCGTCCGAACCGGCCGCGGTCTCGGTGGCGACGTCGGGGGAGACGGGCTTGCGGGTCAGCGCCCCGAGTTCGGCGAGTTGCAGGCGGGACTGTTCGTCGACGGTGTGGCCGAGGACGTAGTGCAGCAGCGCGTATCCGGCGAGCTCGGCGTGCGCCCGGGACAACCGGGCCCGGAGCCCCGCCGCGACGAATGCCTCGCGCACCCGCGCAGTGGTCAGGCGCGACGCGTAGGTCGCGGCGACGAGTTCCGCGCCGTCTCGGTGCGCGAGCAGTGCGGCGCGGAAGCGATGCGCGAGTTCGCTGAGGGCGCCGTCCCACGTGGACGCGGTGGGCGGGGCCGCGACGCCGTCGAGGATGCGGTCGGCCATCGCCCCGAGCAGGGTCTGCTTGTTCGGGAAGTGCCAGTACAGGGCCCCGGGCTGGACGCCGAGCGAGGTGGCGAGCTTCCGCATCGTCAGGTCGCCGAGCCCGTACTCGTCGAGGATCGCCATCGCGCCGTCGAGGACGTCGCCGCGTCGCAACTGCACCGTTCGCTCCCGTCTGGTTCCCGAGCATCCGTCGCGTTGACAGTAGACCACCGTCACCCTAGCCTGAACGTCGTTCAAGTGAACGGTGTTCAAGTGTGCCGCGACCCGCATCCTCCAGGAGACTCCCGTGACCCAGGCCCCCGCCCGTGCCGACATCCTCGCCCTCGCCCGCGAACAGGTCCTGGGGCGTGGCGAGGGACTCGACCGCGAGCAGGTGCTCGAGGTGCTGCGGCTGCCCGACGACCGGCTCGAGGACCTGCTCGGCCTGGCCCACGAGGTCCGCATGACCTGGTGCGGCCCCGAGGTCGAGGTGGAGGGCATCATCAGCCTCAAGACCGGCGGCTGCCCCGAGGACTGCCACTTCTGCTCCCAGTCGGGACTGTTCTCCTCCCCGGTCCGCTCGGCGTGGCTCGACATCCCCAGCCTCGTCGAGGCCGCCAAGCAGACGGCCAAGACCGGCGCGACCGAGTTCTGCATCGTCGCCGCCGTCCGAGGGCCCGACGCGCGTCTGATGGCTCAGGTCGCCGCCGGTGTCGAAGCGATCCGCAACGAGGTCGACATCCAGGTGGCGTGTTCGCTCGGCATGCTCACCCGGGAGCAGGTCGACCAGCTCGCCGCGATGGGAGTGCACCGCTACAACCACAACCTCGAGACCGCCCGCTCGTTCTTCCCCCAGGTCGTCACCACCCACACCTGGGAGGAGCGGTGGGAGACGCTGCGGATGGTCCGTGAGGCCGGGATGGAGGTGTGCTGCGGCGGCATCCTGGGCATGGGGGAGACGCTCGAGCAGCGCGCCGAATTCGCCGCCGACCTGGCCGCCCTCGAACCCGACGAGGTGCCCCTGAACTTCCTCAACCCGCGCCCGGGCACCCCGTTCGGGGACCTCGAGGTCCTGCCGG
Organism: Rhodococcus sp. P14; assembly: GCF_000256505.1. Lineage (NCBI taxonomy): Bacteria > Bacillati > Actinomycetota > Actinomycetes > Mycobacteriales > Nocardiaceae > Rhodococcus > Rhodococcus sp. P14. Next base: position 7,965 of record NZ_AJFC01000257.1, read on the forward strand.
CGGCGGAGGCGCTCAAGGCCGTTGCCGCCTTCCGGCTCGCGCTGCCGCGCACCATCCTGCGCTTCGCCGGCGGCCGCGAGATCACCCTCGGCGACCTCGGCGCCAAGCAGGGCATCCTCGGCGGCATCAACGCCGTCATCGTCGGCAACTACCTCACCACCCTCGGCCGGCCCGCCGAGTCCGACCTCGACCTGCTCGGCGAGCTGAAGATGCCGATCAAGGCGCTCGGCGAGACCTTCTAGGAGGCCGGTGTGTTCAATCCGTTCACCGGCCGGCCCGTGGACGAGGGCGCCCCGGTCCCGGCCGCGGCCCGGCTCGGTCTCGAACCGCCCCGGTTCTGCGAGCAGTGCGGACGGCGGATGATCGTGCAGATCGCCCCCGACGGCTGGTGGGCCCGGTGCTCACGGCACGGGATGCTCGATTCGAGCCTGACCGAACGTCGCTGAGACGGGGGCCGGCCGCCGGCGGGCACGGTCGCAGCGCGTCCGCCGGCGGCCGGACCCGGCTCAGTCGAGGATGGCGGTCGCTTCGACTTCGACGAGCACATCCGGCTCGAACAGGTAGTCCACGCCGACGAGGGAGGCCGGCGGCACCGGCACGGGCAGCCCGATCTCCTCGGCGACCTGTTCGAGGCCCGCCATGAAGTCGGTGATCTTCTCCGGTGCCCAGTTCGTGACGTGAAAGGGCAGCCGCAGGACGTCGCCGAACCCCGCCCCCGCACCGGCCAGTCCGGTTGCGGTGTTCCGCAACGCCTGGGCGACCTGTCCCGCCAGATCGCCGGGTGAGACGGGGGTGCCGTCCGCGAGCCGGGCGATCTGGCCGGCGACGTGGACATGGCGGGTGCCTGTGCCGACGGCGACGTGGTGGTACGGGGTGGGCTGGGTCATGCCTTCGGGGGTCAGGTATCGAACGGTCATGGGGTGCTCCTCGCTCATCGATCCGAACAGGTATCACAGTGATACTTGGTCTCCGAAGGTCACTTCAACGAGACTAGGTGTCGTGCGCGATACCACCTCGGACGCCCTCGGTGCACTCACGGTCACCGCACCGCATCGTGAGCTGCTCGATCAGATCCTCGACAAGTGGTCGTTGGCGGTGTGCAACGAGCTGTGCGAGCGTCCGAGCCGGTTCAACGAGCTGCGGCGCGCGATCCCCGCCGTGACGCAGAAGTCGCTGACCGCGACCCTGCGTCGACTCGAACGCAACGGCATCGTCGAGCGCACGCTCCTCAGTTCCCGCCCGGTCGCGGTCGAATACCGGATGACCCCGCTCGGTAAGACGCTCCGCCCGCCGGTCGACGTCCTCCTCGCGTGGGCCGACGCGCACCTGCCCGAAATCGACGCCGCCCGCGCGCGCTTCGATGCGGAGTCGGACCTCGCCTGAGGCGCCGCGTCCGGGGCTCGCGGAATCGGGGTGCGCGCGAACTCCGGGTGCGATCCGGGCGCCGTGCGGCGGGCCAGGGCGGATCACCCCGGGTGCTGACCCCCGCCCCGCCGGGTCCACCCGGGCGCCGGCACCGGTCAACCCGGCGGGCGCAGGGCGGCGAACTCGTCGGTGACGCGCAGGCGCGACTCGGTGAAGCGGAACAGCGCGGGAGGCCGGCCGCCGGCCCGGCCGGACGGCGCGGTGGTGCCGGTGGGGGTCAGGACGTCGCGCCGCTTGAGCACGCGCTGCAGGTTCGTGGCGTCCACCTGGTATCCGAGTGCCGCGCAGTAGATCTCGCGCAACGTGGACATGGCGAACTCGGCCGGGGCCAGCCCGAAGGCGATGTTGGTGTACGACAGCTTGGCGGCCAGGCGGGTGCGCGCGTTCTCGACCATGATCCCGTGGTCGAAGGACATCGCCGGCAGGTCCGAGACGGGATGCCAGGCGGTGTCCCCGGGTAGCCGGGGATCGGAGGTGATCGGCACCAGCCCGAGGTACGTCGAGGCGATCGTGCGCGGTCCCGGCACGCGGTGCGGATCGGAGAACACCGAGAGCTGCTCGAGGTGCGCCACCTCGCGCACGTCGACCTTCTCGGCCAGCTGGCGGCGCGCGGAGGTGGTGAGGTCCTCGTCGTCGCGGAGGCGGCCTCCGGGCAGCGACCAGGTGCCCGCCTGCGGGTCGAGGGCACGCTGCCACAGCAGCACTCCGAGCTCGGTCTTCGTGCCCCCGTGGGTGTCCGGGAATCGGCGGACCTGGAACACGACGATGAGCACTTCGTGAAGGGTGCTACCATGTGTCATGTTTTCGATCCTAAGTCGAAAACCACCGAATACGGAAATCCGGGCACAGCCCGCCCGGTGCACGGCGAAGGAGCAGGCCATGACCACTACGACGTGGGCGGGCGCACAGACCCCGATCCAGGACGGACCCGCCGGTTACACGGGCGTCGAGGCGACCCCGGAATGGGCCGAGGAGGTCCGGCGACTGGCGCGTGAGCGCAACGCCACGTTGCTGGCGCACAACTACCAGCTGCCCGCCATCCAGGACGTCGCCGACCACGTCGGCGACTCCCTCGCCCTCTCGCGCATCGCCGCCGAGGCCGAGGAGGACACCATCGTCTTCTGCGGCGTGCACTTCATGGCCGAGACCGCGAAGATCCTCAGTCCCACCAAGACGGTCCTCATCCCCGACGAGCGGGCCGGCTGCTCGCTCGCGGACTCGATCACCGCCGAGCAGTTGCGCGAATGGAAGGCCGATCATCCCGACGCGGTCGTCGTGTCGTACGTCAACACCACCGCCGAGGTCAAGGGCCTGACCGACATCTGCTGCACCTCCTCGAACGCGGTCGACGTCGTCGCCTCCATCGACCCCGACCGCGAGGTGCTCTTCCTGCCCGACCAATTCCTCGGCGCCCACGTCAAGCGCGTGACCGGCCGGCAGAACATGCACATCTGGGCGGGCGAATGCCACGTGCACGCCGGGATCAACGGCGACGAACTCGCCGCCAAGTCCAAGGCGCACCCCGACGCCGAGCTGTTCGTCCACCCCGAGTGCGGCTGCGCGACGTCCGCGCTGTACCTCGCGGGCGAGGGCTTCGTCGCCGACGACAAGGTCAAGATCCTGTCGACCGGCGGCATGCTCGACGCGGCCCGCGCCACCGGCGCGAAGCAGGTTCTCGTCGCCACCGAGGTGGGCATGCTGCACCAGCTGCGCAAGGCCGCACCCGGAGTCGACTTCCAGGCCGTCAACGACCGCGCGTCCTGCCCCTACATGAAGATGATCACCCCGGCCGCGTTGCTGCGCTGCCTGCAGGAGGGCAAGGACGAGGTCCACGTCGACCCGGCCGTCGCCGAGCGGGCGCGGCAGTCGGTGCAGCGGATGATCGCCATCGGCAACCCCGGCGGCGGGGAGTGATCATGTCCTCCGGTGTCGGCGCGGCCCGAGCGGAGCGGCAGGACACGATCCGCTGGGAGGCCCGCGCCGACCTCGTGGTGGTCGGGGGCGGCGTGGCCGGCCTCACCGCCGCCCGCGCCGCGTCCCGGCGCGGACTGCGGGTACTGACCGTCAGCAAGGGCGGCCCCACCGACACCGCCACCCAGTACGCGCAGGGCGGCATCGCCGTCGTCGCCCCGGGCCCGGCGGATTCCGTGGACGTCCACGTCGCCGACACGTGCGCCGCCGGTGCCGGTCTGTGCGACGAGGCGGCCGTGCGGTCCATCGTCTCCGGCGGCCAGGATGCCGTCGCCGCGCTCACCGACCTCGGCGCCGTGTTCGACCGCGGCCGCGACGGCGGCATCGCCCGCACCCGCGAGGGCGGGCACAGCACCCGGCGCATCATCCACGCCGGCGGCGACGCCACCGGCGCCGAGATCCAGCGTGCCCTGGGCGCCGCCGGCCTGCCGGTGCTCTTCGGGGCCGCCGCCGCCCGCGTCCTCACCGACGACGGTGGAGTCACCGGGCTGCTCGTCCTCGACGGCCGGGGCCTCGGTGTCGTCCACGCCCCGGCCGTGCTGCTGGCCACCGGCGGTCTCGGGCAGCTGTACGCGTGCAGCACCAACCCGGCCGGCGCCACCGCCGACGGGATCGCGCTGGCGCTGGACGCCGGCGCCGCCGTCGCCGACCTCGAGTTCGTGCAGTTCCACCCGACCGTGCTGTTCGCGGCCGGATCCGTCGGCCGCCGCCCACTCGTCAGCGAGGCCGTGCGCGGCGAGGGCGCACGCCTCGTGGACAGCGCCGGCCGCTCGGTCACCGCCGGAGCGCATCCCCTCGGCGACCTCGCACCGCGCGACGTCGTCTCCCGTGCCATCGCCACCCGGCTCGCCGAACTCGGCGACGACCACGTCCTGCTCGATGCGCGGCACCTGGAGGGATTCGCGCGGCGGTTCCCGACCGTCACGGCCTCCCTCGCGCAGGTGGGCCTGGACCCGGCTCGGGACCTGATCCCCGTCGCCCCGGCCGCGCACTACTCGTGCGGTGGGGTCGTCACCGACGTGTACGGCCGCACCGGCGTTCCGGGGCTGTACGCGGCGGGCGAGGTCGCCCGCACCGGCCTGCACGGGGGCAACCGGCTCGCCTCCAACAGCCTGCTCGAGGGCCTCGTCGTCGGCGAACGCGCCGGCGTGGCAGCGGCCGAGGAGCGCGGGGGACTGCGCGTCGAGACCGCCGACGCCGACCTGCCGGCGCGGCCCCGCGCGCCCCGGGCGGCGTTGCAGCAGCTGATGACCCGGCACGCCTCCGTCGTCCGCGATGCGGCCGGACTCGCCGTCGCCGGGGCGAACCTCGCTTCCGCCCCGACCGACCGGTGCGCCGACGCGCCGGCACTCGAGGACGCCGCGCTCACCGTCGCGGCCCGGGCCCTGACCCTCGCGGCCGGCGCCCGGACCGAGAGCCGCGGATGCCACACCCGTTCGGACCATCCCGGCACCGACCCCGCCCAGCGTCGCAGCCTCGAGACGCGGCTCGATGCGGACGGCGAGATCACGCTGCACACACCACAACTCACAGGAGCGCACTGAATGGCCAGTACCGAGCTGCCCGCCGGACTCGATCGGGACGAGACGCTCGCGCTGGTGCGCGTCGCCCTCGACGAGGACCTGCGCTACGGCCCGGATGTGACCACCGACGCCACGGTGCCCGCCGATGCCGTGGCCACGGCATCGGTGGTGCCGCGCAGCCCCGGCACCGTCGCCGGGATCGACATCGGTCTGCTGGTGCTCGACGAGGTCCTCGGCGCCGGCACCTACGAGGTGCTCGACCGTGCCGTCGACGGGCACCGCGCCGAGGCGGGGGAGACCGTCCTGACGGTGCAGGCACCCACCCGGGGCCTGCTCACCGCCGAGCGCACCATGCTGAACCTGATGTGTCACCTGTCCGGCATCGCCACGGCCACCGCTCGGTGGGTGGACGCCGTCGCCGGCACCGACGCGAAGATCCGCGACAGCCGCAAGACCCTGCCCGGCCTGCGCGCGCTGCAGAAGTACGCGGTGCGGGTCGGTGGTGGGGTCAACCACCGGATGGGTCTCGGCGACGCCGCGCTGATCAAGGACAACCACGTCGTCGCCGCCGGTTCGGTCGTCGCGGCGCTGCGGGCCGTGCGGGCCCAGGCCCCCGGCCTCGAGTGCGAGGTGGAGGTCGACAGCCTCGAGCAGTTCGACGAGGTGCTCGCCGAGAACGTCGAGCTGATCCTGCTCGACAACTTCCCGCTGTGGCAGACGCAGATCGCGGTGCAGCGGCGTAACACCCACGCGCCGCGGACTCGGCTCGAGTCCTCCGGGGGCCTGACCCTCGACGTGGCCGCGGACTACGCCCGCACCGGCGTCGACTACCTCGCCGTCGGCGCGTTGACCCATTCGGTGAGCGTCCTCGACCTCGGTCTCGACATGTGACGCCACGCGGCGCCGCGCGTGGCGCCGGCCGCGCCGATCGCGTACAACTGGCTACGTATCCGCCGCCGTGAGGCACCTCACGGCGGCGGCGCGCGTCCGGCGGGTCACAGGGGGCCCACCACGAACGAGTTCCCCGGCGGGGGAGCGGAGAGAGTTCGCATGCGTCTGCCGATGGCACCGACCGACTCGATGTTCCTGCTCGGCGAGTCGCGCGAACATCCCATGCATGTCGGGGGACTGATCCTGCTGCAGCCGCCGCCGGGCGGCGACGCCCGTACCCTGCGCACCTTGTTCGACGCGGCCCTCGCCCGTGACGACGTGGCGTCCCTGTGGCGCCGACGAGCCGTCCGCTCGCTCACCACCTTCGGGATGTGGGCGTGGGAGGACGATCCGCACTTCGATCTCGAGTACCACGTCCGGCGCGACGCGCTGCCGCAGCCCGGCGGGAACGCCGAACTGCGCGCGCTGGTGTCCCGGCTGCACAGCACCCTGCTCGACCGCAGCCGGCCGCTGTGGGAGATGCACCTGATCGAGGGTCTCGCCGACGGCCGGTACGCGATCTACACGAAGATCCACCACGCCCTCGCCGACGGGGTCGGTGCCATGCGGCTGCTGCACCGGGCCCTGAGCGCCGACCCGGACCGCACCGACATGCCGGCGCCCTGGTCACCCTTTCCGTCCCCGGACCCGGTGCACTCCGCGGTGGGGACCGCGCTCGACCTGCCGGGCGTGACGGTGCGCGCCGTGCGCGGCGTGATCGACGAGGCCGTCGGGATGGTGCCCGCCGTGGTCGGGACCGTGGACCGGGCCCTGCGGGGCCGCGGTGGCGCGATGTCGCTCGCGGCGCCGCGCACGATGTTCAACGTCTCCATCGCCGGTGGCCGCCGCTTCGCGGCGCACGACTGGTCGCTGGTGCGGCTGCGGCGCGTCGCCGAGGCGGCCCGCGCCACCGTCAACGATGTCGTTCTCGCGATGTCCGCGGGAGCACTGCGCGCCTATCTGCTCGAACACGAGGCCCTGCCCGACGATTCGCTCGTCGCGATGGTGCCGGTCTCGCTGCGGCGGGAGAAGACCACCGAGGGCGGCAACGACGTCGGCGTCCTGATGTGCCCGCTGGCGACCCACCTCGACGACTCGGCGGCGCGCCTGCTCGCCGTCAGGGACGCGATGGTCGACGGCAAGCAGTCCCTGCGGGGCCGCTCCCAGACGGCGCTGCTCACCGTGAGTGCCCTGGGCATGGCACCGCTCGCGGTGGGGGTGCTCACCGGCAACCGGGCCGTGGTCCGCCCGCCGTTCAACGTGATCGTCTCCAACGTGCCCGGCCCGACCGAGCCGCTGTACTGGAACGGTGCCCGCGTCGACGCCCTGTACCCGCTGTCGGTGCCGGTCGACGGGCAGGCCCTCAACATCACCTGCACCAGCACCGACGACCGGATCGCCTTCGGTCTGACCTCGTGCAGCCGCAGCGTCCCGCGGCTCGATCGTCTCCTCGGGCACCTCGACGACGAACTCACCGCACTCGAACGCGCCTTCGGGGTGCCGGCCGCCGGCCACGATCGGTCGGGCTAGGCTCGCCGGCGTGACTTCCTTCGAGCCCGCCGTCGTCGCGGCCGTGACCCGGCACATGAACGACGACCACGCCGACGACAACCTGCTGGTGGTCCGTGCGTTCGCCGAACCCACGGCAGACGTCGCGCGCATGACCGGCGTGCACACCGAGTTCGGCGAGTGGGTCGCCGAGGTGGGCGGCACCGAGACGACGGTGCGGGTGCCGTGGCTCGAACCCGTCGCCGACCGGGCGGGGATCCGTACCGCGGTCGTCGCCCTGTATCACGCCGCGTGCGAGCGGCTCGGCGTGCCGCCGCGACAGCACTGACCGGACGTCAGGCCGCGGTGGCCGTGCGGCGCACGGTGGCGAGGAACGCGGCGGCAGCGAAGAACAGCCCGGAGAACACCCGGCCGGTGAGGCGCTGCTGGTGTGGCGAGCGCATCAGCGTCAGCACCCGTGCCGCCAGACCCGTGTATCCGGTCATGACGATCATGTCGACGGTCACCATGGTCGCCGCGATGATCAGGTACTGCTGCAGCAGCGGAGCCCCGGGATCGAGGAACTGCGGCAGTACGGCCAGCATGAACACCACAGCCTTCGGGTTGCTCGCGTTGATCAGGAAGCCGCGGGCCACCAGGACCGGTGCCGAGCCGAGACCCGGCGCCGCGTCGGGGGTGACCTCGGTGGGCCGCGTGCGCCACTGGCGCACTCCCAGATAGACGAGGTAGGCGACGCCGAACCACTTGATCACCGTGAAGGCGGCGGCGGATCCGGCGAGGATCGCGCCGACGCCGGCGGTGACCACGACGATCTGCAGCAGCAGGCCGAGTTGCAGCCCGACGATGTTCCACCAGCCGCGCCGCAACCCGTGGGCGAGGCCCGAGGATATCGATGCGATGGCGCCGGCGCCGGGGGAGAGGCTGATCATCCAGGACGCGCCGAGCAGGGCCACCCAGGTCTGCCAGGTCATCCCGCCATGCTACGACCGGGCCGGGCGGGTCATCTCGGCACCGGTGCCGGCACCGGCACCGGCCAGGGCTCGCCGGTGACGGCCCGGTAGGCGGCGACCCCGTCGGTCGGGCGGCGCGTCAGATCCGGATCGGTGCGCACGTCGACGGTGTAGAGGCCGAAACGTGGTGTGTAGCTTCCCCACTCGTAGTTGTCGGTGATCGACCAGTAGTTGTATCCGAAGACGGGGGCGCCGTCGGCCGCGGCTCGGCGCACCCGGTCGACGTGCTCACGCAGGTGTCGCGCCCGGGTCCAGCCGTCGGCGCGGGGCGCCCCGTCGGCGGTGGGCATTCCGTTCTCCACGACGTACAGCGGCAGCCCGGGGTAGCGGTGGGTGTAGTGCATCAGCGCCTCGTACATCCCGTCGGGATGCGGAACGATCGAGGCGAAGTCGTCGGTGAGCGCGTGGATCGCGCTCGGGTTGTCCACCGTGGCGCCGTAGTAGTAGTCCAGGCCGAGGAAGTCGAGGGTGTCGCGGACCCGGTCGACGAACAGCGTGTCGAGTCCGGTCTGGACGCCGGGTATGTATGCGGTGTTCGACGTCACGCGCGCCCCCGGATCCAGTTCGTGGATCCGGGCATAGACGGCGCGGTGCGCGACGACCAGGGCGTCGAACATGCGCGGGACGTCGCCGGCGGTGAGCCCGCCGAAGGCGAGTTCCTTCTGGACGTAGATGGTCGGTTCGTTGATCGTCACCCACATCACCCCCTGCCCGGCGTACCGGGCGACGACCCGCTCGGCGTTGGCGAGCCACGCCTCGATCGTGGCGGGATCGCGCCAGCCGCCGCGGTCGGCGATCCAGCCGGGGTACACCCAGTGGTCGAGGGTGATCATCGGGATCATGCCGTGCCCGCGCACCGCCGCGACCACGTCGTCGTAGTAGCGCAGTTCGGTCTCGTCCCAGTCGTGTGGGGTGGGTTGGATGCGGGACCACTCGACCGAGAACCGGAACACGTCCACCCCGAGGCCTGCGGCGGCGGCGATGTCCTCCCGGTAGCGGTGCCGGAAATCCACCGACGTGCCGACAGGTTCGCGGGTGCGGCCCGCCGCGGCGTATCGGGTCCAGTTGCTGTCCGGCGGTGAGCCTTCGGACTGGAAGCCCGAACTCGACACGCCCCACAGGAACCCGTCTGCCGGGGCGTGGGCGGGCGGCGCCGGCCCCGCCGCGGCGGGGGTTGCGACGACGACGGCCAGTACCACCGCCACCGCGGCCCTCGAGGCCACCGCGACCGCGGCCGCCCGGACTGCGGTGGCGGAGATCCTCATCGGGAGTGCGCGGCGATCCGGGCAGCGAGCCGTGGCCACAGGTCCGCGAGGGCGCGCCGGCCGACGAACAACCCGAGGTGGCCGGCATCGACCTCGTGCACCGTGATGTCACCCGCGGGGGTGCGCACCTGGTCGGCGAGGGCGAGGACCTGTCCCGGTGGCACCACGAGGTCCTGTCGACCGAGGACGATGTGCACGGGGCACTCGACGGCGGTCAGGTCCACCGTGCCGGCAGCGGTGGTGACGGCGCCGGCGACGAGGCCGTTGCCGATGAACAGGTGCTCGAGGATCCACGTCCGGAACGCCGCAGGGATCTCCTGCCGCCACAGGAACCACCGGCGTTCCTCGATCGCCTGGGCGAGGGTCTCGGGGTCGTCGAGCAGACCCAGCAGTTCGAGGCTGCGCTCGATCTCGCTCACCGGGTCGGTGGGCAGCACCCCGAACAGCCGGCCGGTGTCGTACCACAGGTTCAGCACGGACGTGGACACCGCGCGGGGCAGGTGGTCGAAGGCGACGGCAGCGGGACGGTCGGCGTGGAAGTCGATCGGCGCCCCCGCGACGGTGAGGCTGTGCACGGTCTGCGGGTGCAGGGCGGTGTGCATCGCCGCGAGCCAGCCGCCCTGGCTGCCGCCGATCAGGTTGACCCGACCGCCGAGCAGGTCGACGGCCTCGGCGAGGACGGCGAGATGGTCGTCGAGGGAGGCGCTGTCGGTGGCCGGACCGGCGGGGGCCCAGTCCAGGCAGTACAGCCGTGTCAGCCCGCCGCCGCGCAGGGCCTGGACCTGACTGCGGTCGGAGGAGAGATCGACGATGCACGAGTGCGACCCGGACTGCGGCGGCAGCAGCAGGGTGGGTACGGCTTCCGGTTCCGGGGCGTCGGGGTCGCTGCAGTCACGCAGCCGGGCGAGCGGCCAGGAGTGTGCGACGGGCCACGGATGCGCCCAGTGCGGCGGTTCGCGGTCGGTGAGCGCCCGCCACCAGTCGGCGATGTCGGTCGCGACGTCGAGTGGATGCGCGCCGCGCCGGGTCAGGGTGGCCAGGTAGCTGCTCCAACCGGCGATCGCCGCCGCCCCCAGACGGAACGGGGCGGCGGCGATCGCGACGGTCTGCAGGGCATCCATGGGGTTCATTGAACCGGCGCCCGGCGTGGTGGTACGGCTTCTCCGTCGTGATCGCGACGGAAAAGACGCACAATCGATCACTTGAGGAGATCGCGGGCGGTGGTGGTGACCGTGGCGGTCAGCTCCCGGGCGAAGGAGACCTGCGCCTTGGTGAGGTCCTCGACCCAGCCGACGGGGCTGGCGGAGGCGAGCTTCTCCTGCAGGTCGAGCAGGCTCGACACGGCGCGCTCGTAGGTGTCGACGGTCAGGTTGCCGCTCTGCTTGGCGGCGTCGACGACCTTGTCGTTGAACTCGCTCAGGCGGGCGGCGCTGTCGTCGAGGGCCTTGGTGAACTCGGCGGTGGCCTGGTTGGCGGCGGCGGTGGCCGACTCGGCGATCTTCTGAGCGGCGGCGGTGGCGTCCGCGGTGGCCTTGGCAGCGGCCTCGTTGGCCTTGGCGGCGTCGGCGGTGGTCTTGGCGACGGCGGCGTCGACCGGGGTCTTGGCGGTGGTCATGGCGTTCCTTCCGTTCGAGTGTGCGACAGCGCCTCGGAGGACGCTGTTAGCAGGTTAGCAGGATGATTGCTAACGGGCAAGTCCTCAGCTGAAGACGTACGTACCCGGAGCATCCTCGAGCGGGGGATGGGCGGTACTCCCCATGGCCGGCGGCGCCACCAGTTCCCCGGCGCGCTTGTTCGACCACGCCGTCCAGTCCTCCCACCACGAGTGCTCGTAGCGGGTGGCGGCCTCGTCCCAGACCTGCGGATCCGCGGGCAGGGGGGTGCCGGACTCGGCGTCCGGCGCGCCGACGGCCTTGAACCACACCCGCTTGCCCGGGGGGTTCACCGCACCGGCGACGTGCCCGCCGTTGGTGAGCACGTAGCGCACGTCGCCCCCGAGCAGGTTCACCGCCTGGTACGACGACGTCCAGGGCACGATGTGGTCGTTGATCGCGCCGACGACATAGGTGTCACACGCGATGTCGTGCAGGTTCAGCGGCTGTCCGTCGAGCACGTAGAGGCCCTCGGCGAGCTCGTTGCGGCCGTAGAGCGACCGGAGGTAGTGCGAGTGCATCTCCGCGGGCATGCTCGTGCTGTCCTCGTTCCACGCGAGGATGTCGAAGGCCGCCGGCTTCTCGCCCTTCATCCACCGCGAGACCCAGTAGTTGAAGACGAGGTCCTTCGCGCGGATCATGTCGAAGCTGCCGGCCATCTCCTTGCCGGACAGGAAGCCCTGCTGCCGCATCCGGAACTCGACGAGGTCCAGCGTCGCCGGGTCGGTCAGCAGACCCAGTTCCCCGACCTGGCTGTAGTCGAGCAGCGTGTTGAGCATCGTGAAGGCGCTCACGCGCTTGTCGCCGACGGCGAACGCGCGCGCGGCGGCCATCGCGGCCATCGCGCCGCCGAGGCAGATGGAGAGCACCTCGATCTTCGGCGAGCCGGTGATCTCCTCGACCACGTCCAGCGCAGTGGCGATGCCGTCGACGTAGTAGTCGTCCATCGTGATGTGCCGCATCGACTCGTCCGGGTTCCGGTACGAGATCATGAACACGGTTCGGCCGTGCTGGACCGCCCATTCGGCGAGGCTCCGGCCGGGCGCGAGGTCGAGGATGTAGTACTTGTTGATCCAGGGCGGTGCGGCCAGGATCGGCACCGCGTGCACCTGCTCGGTCTGCGGCGCGTACTGGATCAGCTCGATCAGGTCGTTGCGGAAGACCACCTTGCCGGGTGTGGCCGCGAGGTTCTCGCCGACGGTGAACGCGTCCGAATCCACCTTCAACGGCAGGCCGCCGCGGTTGAGGATGTCGTGCGCGGCGTAGCGGGCGCCGCGCAGCAGGCTCGCCCCGCCGG
>NZ_AJFC01000258.1:0-17244 GCF_000256505.1 Rhodococcus sp. P14
CGGGTGAGCACACCGGGATTCCACAGGAAGTTCGACGGCGCCAACGCGTCGAACATCAGGTTCGCGAACTGGCGTGCCTTACCGTCCTGCAGCGGATCGCCGGAGCCGGCCTCGGTGAGTTCCTCGACGTAGGCCCGCGTGGCCAGGTAGCTCTGCAGGAGCGAGAAGTACGCGGGGTTCTCCTGCCACGCGGTGTCGGAGAAGCGGCGGTCCCGCGGGTCGACCGGCATCGGTGCGTCGGGATCGTTCGCGTTGAACACGCGGGTGGCCGCGGCCGGGATCTTCGCCAGCCGGCCCGCGTACTCCGCCGTCGCGGCGGTGACGGCCTGAGGGTTGCGGACCGCGCGTCCGGCCACCGACGTCACTGCGGGACCCCAGCCGATCGGGTCCAGGGTCGACTTCAACTTCTTGTGCACGTGGTCGAGCAAGGGACATCTCCAGACGAGGAAGAGGGGTGTGTCCCGAGGGTGACACCGCGTGCCGAGCCGCGCATCTTACCGCGAGGTACATGCGAGCTGCACGTCCCGGGCATGGTCCGGGACGGGCCCCTCACCAGCCGAAACATGAGGAAGGCTCACATTGGCGGGTGCGATGTGAACTTCCTCACTCTGTGCCGTCGTCGGGGCGCGCGCCACGACGACGCTTACCCACCGTCACCTCCCGGAACGCCTCGTACATCTCCACCAGCGACCGCCGCTGCGCGTTGGTCAGGTCCGGATCCTCGTGGATCGCGCGGACCACCGCCGACTCACCCGGGTCCGGCCGGCCCACCTCCGCCGTCAGCGCGTCGGCCGACAGATGCAGCTGCTCGGCGATCGCCTGCAGCACGCGCTCGCTCGGTGCGCGCAGGTTCCGTTCGATCTGCGACAGGTACGGGTTCGAGATCCCCACCATCGCGGCCAGCTGCCGCATGGGCAACTCGGCGAGCTCACGTTGCCGGCGGATCAGCTCCCCCAACGTCGGGGGGCGCGACGCATCGTCCTCCATGGGGTCAGCATAGGTCCGGCTGCCCCTCGCACCGGAGCGCGCCGACGGCGCGTTCGGGGACTGCCGTCGAGGGTGATCGCCGCCATCACGGATAATGGAACGGACCCCCGTTCGCGAGAGAGGACACCTCATGCTTGCCCGCACCGACCTGCGCGGTCGAACCCCCACCACTGCGGAGCTGAGGGGCGCGCTGCCCCGCGGCGGAGTGGATGTGGACGCGGTGCTGCATCAGGTGCGGCCCGTCGTCGAGGACGTACGCGACCGAGGCGCCGTCGCGGCCCTCGACTACAGCGAGAAGTTCGACGGGGTCCGTCCCGACCGCGTGCGGGTTCCGAGGGCCGAACTCGACCGGGCGCTCGACGAACTCGATCCCGCCGTGCGTTCGGCGCTGGTCGTGGCGATCGAACGCACCCGCACGGTGCACCAGGACCAGCGCCGGACCGACACCGTCACCGAGGTCGTGCCCGGCGGCACCGTCACCGAACGCTGGGTGCCGGTCGAGCGGGTGGGGCTGTACGTGCCCGGCGGCAACGCCGTCTACCCCTCGTCGGTCGTGATGAACGTCGTGCCCGCCCAGGCCGCCGGTGTCGAGTCGCTCGTCGTCGCCTCCCCGCCGCAGGCGAACTTCGGGGGCCTGCCGCACCCGACGATCCTCGCCGCTGCCGCCCTGCTCGACGTCGACGAGGTGTGGGCCGTCGGCGGGGCCCAGGCCGTGGCGCTGCTCAGCTACGGCGGCACCGACACCGAGGGTGCCGAACTGGCGCCCGTGGACATGATCACCGGCCCGGGCAACATCTACGTCACCGCCGCCAAGCGCCTGTGCCGCGCCGTGGTCGGCATCGACGCCGAGGCCGGCCCCACCGAGATCGCCATCCTGGCCGACCACACCGCCGACCCGGTGCACGTCGCCGCCGACATGATCAGCCAGGCCGAGCACGACGTCATGGCGGCGTCGGTGCTCGTCACCACCAGCGCCGACCTCGCCGACGCCGTCGACGCCGCCGTCGACGCCCAGCTCGAGCGCACCAAGCACCGCGAACGTGTACGGACCGCGTTGTCGGGCAGCCAGTCCGGGATCGTCCTCGTCGACGATGTCGACCAGGGTCTGCAGGTCGTGAACGCCTACGCCGCCGAACACCTCGAGATCCAGACCGAGAACGCGTCCGCGGTCGCGGCGCGGGTGCGGGCTGCGGGCGCGATCTTCGTCGGTCCTTGGGCGCCGGTCAGCCTCGGCGACTACTGCGCCGGCTCGAACCACGTGCTGCCCACCGCCGGCTGCGCCCGGCACCAGTCCGGCCTGAGCGTGCAGACGTTCCTGCGGGGCATCCACGTCGTCGAGTACACCCGGGAGGCGCTCGAGGACGTCGCGGGACACGTGATCACCCTCGCCACCGCCGAGGACCTGCCCGCCCACGGCGAGGCGGTACGGCTGCGCTTCGAGGACCAGCAGTGAGCACGCCGGGATCCGGTATCACCGTCGACGACCTGCCACTGCGGGAGAACCTGCGCGGCAAGTCCGCCTACGGTGCGCCGCAGCTGACGGTGCCGGTGCAGCTGAACACCAACGAGAACCCGCACCCGCCGACGCAGGCGCTGATCGACGACGTCGCCGAGTCGGTGCGCGAGGCTGCCGCGCAGCTGCACCGCTACCCCGACCGTGACGCCGTCGCGCTGCGCACCGACCTGGCCGCCTACCTCACGCGGCAGACCGGGGTCGCCGTGAGCGTCGAGAACGTCTGGGCCGCCAACGGATCCAACGAGATCCTGCAGCAGATCCTGCAGGCCTTCGGCGGCCCGGGCCGCTCCGCGATGGGGTTCGTGCCGTCCTACTCGATGCACCCGATCATCGCCGACGGCACCCAGACCGAGTGGTTGCCCACGTACCGGGGCGAGGACTTCACCCTCGACGTCGACTCGTCGGTCGCCGCCATCCGGGTGCAGCGCCCCGACGTGGTCTTCGTCACCAGCCCCAACAACCCGACCGGACACAGCATCCCGCTGGACGAGCTGCGCGCGATCTGCGCGGCCGCCCCCGGCATCGTGATCGTCGACGAGGCCTACGCCGAGTTCTCCGCCGCCCCCAGCGCGCTCGCCCTGATCGACGAGTACCCGGCCAAGGTGATCGTCTCGCGCACCATGAGCAAGGCGTTCGCGTTCGCCGGTGGCCGGCTCGGCTACCTCGCCGCCGCGCCCGCCGTCGTCGAAGCGCTGCTGCTCGTGCGGCTGCCCTACCACCTGTCGGTGCTCACCCAGGCCGCCGCCCGCGCCGCGCTGCGCCACGCCGACGAGACTCTCGGCTCGGTCGCGCGGCTGTGCGCCGAACGCGACCGCATCGTGACCGAGCTGACCCGATTCGGCTACCACGTGGTGCCTTCGGATGCGAATTTCGTCCTGTTCGGCCGCTTCGCCGACGCCGCCGCCACCTGGCGCCGCTACCTCGACGAGGGAGTGCTGATCCGGGACGTCGGCATCCCCGGGTTCCTGCGCACCACCGTCGGCCTGCCCCACGAGAACGACGAACTGCTACGGGTGAGCGAAAAGCTCGCCGCCACCGAGATCGAGGACGCGCGATGAGCGAGCAGACCACCCCCACCCCGCGCACCGCGCGGATCGAACGGACCACCAAGGAGTCGTCCATCGTCGTCGAGCTGAACCTCGACGGCACCGGCCGCACCGACATCGCCACCGGTGTCCCGTTCTACGACCACATGCTCACCGCACTCGGTCAGCACGCCAGCTTCGACCTGACCGTGCGCGCGCAGGGCGACATCGAGATCGAGGCGCACCACACCGTCGAGGACACCGCCATAGTCCTCGGCCAGGCGCTGAACCAGGCGCTCGGGGACAAGCGCGGCATCCGCCGCTTCGGGGACGCCTTCATCCCGATGGACGAGACCCTCGCGCACGCGGCGGTGGACGTCTCCGGCCGTCCCTACTGCGTGCACACCGGCGAACCGGACTACATGGTGCACTCGGTGATCGGCGGTTACCCCGGCGTGCCGTACTCGACCGTGATCAACAAGCACGTGTTCGAATCCCTGGCCTTCCACGCCCGCATCGCCCTGCACGTCCGCGTGCTCTACGGCCGCGACCAGCACCACATCACCGAGGCCGAATTCAAGGCCGTCGCGCGAGCGTTGCGCCAGGCCGTCGAGCCGGATCCCCGGGTCAGCGGCGTGCCGTCGACCAAGGGCACCCTGTAGTGGACGTCGTCCTGACCTACGGCCTGTTCATGGTGGCCGGCCTCGCCGCAGGCGGCACCTGGTCGATGTGGCGGGCCGGGAACAACCTCTTCGCCGGAGTGCTGCTGGCGCTGACCCTGCTTGCCGCGATCGCCGGCGTGCTGAGGCTGCTCTGACCCCCTCGGATCGGCCCGGCCTGATCGGGGTGCCGGGCCTGCCCGCCGCCTGGGCGATGGCGGCGGGCGCGTTCGCCGGCTTCTCCCTGCTGCTGCCCGTGGTGCCGCAGGCCGTCGCCGACGCCGGCGGCAGCGGCACCCTCGCCGGCGCGGTGACGGCAGTGTTCATGGCCGCGACCGTGCTCACCCAGCCGGCCGTCCCGCGCCTGGTCCGGGCCCGCGGCTACCGCACCGTGCTCGCCGCCGGATGCCTGCTCCTCGGCGTGCCGTCGCTGCTGCTCCTGCTGTCACTGCATCCGGCCGTGGTGCTGCCGACCTCCGCGGTGCGCGGCATCGGCTTCGGCATGATCACCGTGGCCAGCGCCGCGCTCGTGGCCGAACTCGCCCCCGCCCGGCTGCTCGGTCGCGCCACCGGGGCACAGGGCATCGCCATCGCCGCGGCGCAGATGGTCGGCCTGCCGCTCGGCCTGGCCGTCGCCGAGCGGGCCTCCACCGTGCCCGTGTTCGTGCTCGGCGCAGCGGTGCCCACGTTCGCGCTCGTCGCGATAGCGCGCCTGCCGCGAGTGGTCGCCCGCCGCCCCGGCGCGGCCGGAAGCCGCATGCCGCTCGGCGCACTGGCCCTGCCGGCGGTGGCGATCGCCGCCGGCGCTGTCGCCTACGGTGGCCTCACCTCGCTGCTGGCGATCGCCGTACCCGCGGCCTCCGGGTACGTGGCGGTCGCGTTGGCGCTGATCAGCGCGTCCACCCTCGTCGGCCGCTACGGTGCCGGCGCGGTCGCGGACCGGATCGGTGCGGGCCGGCTCCTGCCGGCCGGGCTCGGTCTGGTCGCCGTGGCGATGGTGCCGTTCGCGCTCGCCGCGGACGAGCGCGGTGGCGCGGCGGTACTGCTCGGTGCGGCCGTGGTATTCGGTCTCGGTTTCGGGATCGTCCAGAACGACGCGCTGATGCTGGCGTTCCGTCGCGCCGGACCCGCCCACATCGGCGCCGCGAGCGCCGCCTGGAACATCGGCTTCGACGCGGGCACCGGGGCCGGATCCCTGCTGCTCGGCGGGATCGCCACCGTCGCAGGCTATCCCGCCGCCTTCGCCACCGTCGCGCTGCTCGTGCCGCTCCTGCCGCTGCTCGCGCGGATCGCCGGGCCGTCGGAGCGGCGCGGCGCGGCCCCATAGAATCGAGGCCATGAGCGCAACCAAGGTCGCCGTCCTCGACTACGGCTCCGGCAATCTGCATTCGGCGACGCGCGCGGTGGCGCGCACCGGCGTGCAGGTGGAGGTGACCGCCGACCCGCAGGTCGCGCTCGCCGCCGACGGCCTGGTCGTGCCCGGTGTCGGCGCGTTCGCGGCGTGCATGGCGGGACTGAAGGCGGTGCGCGGGGACCGCATCATCGGCCAGCGGCTCGCCGGCGGCCGTCCCGTGCTCGGCATCTGCGTCGGCATGCAGATCCTCTTCGACAAGGGTGTGGAATTCGGGGTCGAGACCGACGGCTGCGGCGAATGGCCCGGCACCGTCGAACGCCTCGATGCGCCGGTACTGCCGCACATGGGGTGGAACACCGTCGACGCCCCCGACAACAGCGTGCTGTTCGCGGGCATGGACCCCGACACCCGGTTCTACTTCGTGCACTCCTACGCCGCGCAGACGTGGGAGCTGCCGCCGTCGGAGCTCATCGCTCCGCCCGCACTGACCTGGGCCGAGCACGGCGTGCGGTTCCTCGCCGCGGTCGAGAACGGCCCGCTGTCGGCGACGCAGTTCCATCCCGAGAAGTCCGGTGACGCCGGGGCCGAACTGCTGCGCAACTGGGTCGGCAGTTTGTGAACCGCGGCGCGGGCGACGACCCGGCCCGGCCGGGCTTCTCGCTCGGCCGGCTGGCCCTGACCGCGATGGGTGCCGCCACGGGCGTGCTCCTGCTCGCCACCGTCGTGATCGTGGTGCTGCAACCGGGGCCCGTCGTCGCGTTGATCGTCGCCCTCGCCGGCGTGGCCGGCGCGATCGGCGCGATGGGCGTCGTCTCGACACGGATGACGCGCCGCGCCTTCGGCCGCGACGGTAACGATGTGCCGCGCCGCGACGGGAACGATGTGCCGCGCCGCGACGGGAACGATGTGCCGCGCCGCGACGGGAACGATGTGCCGCGCCGCGACGGGAACGATGTGCCGCGCCGCGACGGGGGACGTTTGACCGTCGGGGCCGGTGCTCGGCGGCCGCCGCGACCCGCTAGCATGGGCGCAGTGAGCCTGGTCCTTTTGCCTGCAGTCGATGTCGCCAACGGTGAAGCAGTTCGCCTCGTCCAGGGAGAGGCGGGCAGCGAGACCAGCTACGGCTCTCCGCGCGATGCCGCCCTCGAATGGCAGAACGCCGGCGCCGAATGGGTGCACCTCGTCGATCTCGACGCCGCCTTCGGGCGTGGCTCCAACCGCGAGCTCCTCGCCGACGTCGTCGGCGAGCTCGACGTGAAGGTCGAACTGTCGGGCGGTATCCGCGACGACGAGTCCCTCGAAGCGGCGCTGGCCACCGGGTGCGCCCGTGTCAACCTCGGCACCGCCGCCATCGAGGATCCCGACTGGTGCGCCCGCGCCATCGCCGAGTACGGCGACCGCATTGCCGTCGGACTCGACGTCAAGCTCATCGACGGACAGTGGCGTCTGCGCGGCCGCGGCTGGGTCTCCGACGGCGGCGACCTGTGGGAGGTCCTCGCGCGGCTCGACCGCGACGGTTGTAGCCGGTACGTCGTCACCGACGTCACCAAGGACGGCACCCTCACCGGCCCCAACCTCGATCTGCTCGCCCAGGTCTGCGCCGCCACCGACGCTCCCGTCGTCGCCTCCGGCGGCGTGTCCGCCCTCGACGACCTGCGGGCGATCGCCGGTCTCGTCGACAGGGGCGTCGAGGGTGCCATCGTCGGCAAGGCGCTGTACGCCGGCCGGTTCACGCTTACCGAGGCACTCGACGCGGTCTCGCGCTGATCCGATGACCACGCCCGCCGACCTGTCCAGCCTGCTCGCCGTCGCCGGCGAGGTGCTCGACGTCGCGTCGGAACGTTTCGTCGCCGGTCGCGGGGCGCCGCGCTCGGTGGACAAGGGCCCCAACGACTTCGCCACCGACCTCGACCTCGAGCTCGAACGGAGCATCTCCTCCGAACTCGAGCGGCGCACCGGCATCTCCGTGCACGGTGAGGAGTTCGGCGGTCCCGAAGCCGATTCGGGCACGGTATGGCTGCTCGACCCCATCGACGGCACCGTCAACTACTCGGCCGGGCTCCCCACGGCGGGGATCCTGCTCGCGCTCGTCCGGGACGGCGACCCGGTCCTCGGACTGACCTGGTTGCCGTTCGTCGGAGACCGGTTCGCGGCCACCGCCGGCGGGCCGCTGCTGCGCAACGGCCGTCCCCAGCCGCCGCTGCAGCCGGCGGCTCTCGGGGAGGTGATGGTCGGTGTGGGCAGCTTCGACATCGACAGCCGCGGGCGCATCCCGGGCCGACGCCGTCTCGATGTCATCACCGAGCTCAGCCGCCGGGTCTCCCGCCTGCGCATGCACGGTTCGACCGGAGTGGACCTGGCGTACACGGCGGCCGGCGTGCTCGGCGCGGCCGTCGTCTTCGGGCACCACCCGTGGGACAACGCCGCCGGTGTCGCTCTGGTCCGGGCAGCCGGTGGCCGCGCCACCGACTTCGCCGGCGAGCCCTGGCGCATCGGATCCGGTTCGGTGGTCGCCGGAGCGCCGGGTGTGCACGAGGAGATACTCGACATCGTGGGATCGCTCGCCGGTCCCGTCCCCGAGGAGGACCGAATTACATGACCCTGGCAGTGCGGGTGATCCCGTGTCTGGACGTCGACGCCGGCCGCGTCGTCAAGGGGGTGAACTTCGAGAACCTGCGCGACGCCGGTGATCCCGTCGAGCTCGCCGCTGCGTACGACCTGCAGGGCGCGGACGAGTTGACCTTCCTCGACGTCACCGCGTCCAGCGGCGATCGCGGCACCATGCTCGACGTGGTCAGCCGCACGGCCGAACAGGTGTTCATCCCGTTGACGGTGGGCGGCGGTGTGCGCACCGTCGAGGACGTGGATCGGTTGCTGCGGGCCGGCGCGGACAAGGTCAGCATCAACACCGCTGCCATCGCCCGCCCCGAGGTGCTGCGCGAGATGTCCGAGCGGTTCGGATCGCAGTGCATCGTGCTGTCCGTCGACGCCCGCACCGTGCCCGACGGCGAGGACGACACCCCGTCGGGCTGGGAGGTCACCACGCACGGCGGTCGTCGGGGCACCGGCATCGACGCCGTCGAATGGGCCCGCCGCGGCGCGGAACTCGGGGTGGGGGAGATCCTGCTGAACTCGATGGACGCCGACGGCACCAAGTCCGGATTCGACCTGCCGATGATCCAGGCGGTGCGCGCCGCGGTCCACGTGCCGGTGATCGCCAGCGGCGGCGCCGGAGCGGTGGAGCACTTCGCGCCGGCCGTGCACGCCGGCGCCGACGCGGTGCTCGCGGCCAGCGTGTTCCATTTCGGGGAGCTCACCATCCCGCAGGTGAAGGCGGCGATGCGCGCAGAGGGGATCGAGGTGCGATGAACAGGCTGGATCCGGCGATCGCGGCGCGGCTCAAGCGCAACGAGGCGGGGCTGTTCGCCGCCGTCGCGCAGGAACGCGCCACCGGCGAGGTGCTGATGATGGCCTGGATGGACGACGAGGCGCTCGCGCGGACCCTCGAGACCCGCACGGCGACGTACTTCTCGCGTTCACGCGGACAGTACTGGGTCAAGGGCGAGACCTCCGGCCACACCCAGCACGTGCACGAGGTGCGGCTCGACTGCGACGGCGACACGGTGTTGCTCGTCGTCGACCAGGTCGGGGCCGCGTGCCACACCGGCACCCACACGTGCTTCGACGCGGACGTCCTGCTCGCCGCCGAATAGGCGCCTCCGGCGCCGGTGTGTCCTTTGGGCTGCTCCAGCAGCCCAAAGGACACACCGGCCGCGGAGCGGCCGTCAGATGACGATCGGCGCGCCGGTGAGCAGGCTCCACAGGCCGAGTCCGAGGAACACGACGGTGCCGATGGCCGACCGGATCGGATCCCCCGTGAGGAAGCCTTCCGCGGCCCAGCCGACGAACTCGGTGAACAGTTCCGACGATCCCATGCTGATCCTTCCGAGAGGTGATGCATGACGAGGACGGTGTCCGAGGGGAAATCGACCGACCGGATTGTTTCGTTACGCCTCGTCGACCGGCGGTGCGGCACAATGCACCCATGCCTCTCATCCAGATCAGCCAGACCCCCGGTCTCACCGTCGAGCAGAAGCGCGCCACCATCGAGGCGGTGACCAAGGCCTACGCGGAGGCGACGGGCAAGGATGCGAAGTCGGTGTGGGTGACCATCACCGAGGTGCCGCGGGAGCAGTGGGGAGTCGGAGGTGTCCCGCTCGGGTAGAGCGCACCGCCCGCGACGCGCGCCGGCCGACGGTCCCGGACGGCGATCCTGGCAGGATCGCCGTATGGAGTCCGCGAACCTGACCCGAGCCGAAACCGCCGAGCGTTCCCGGGCCGTGTCGGTCCGCAGCTACCACGTCGAGCTCGACCTGCGCGGCGCCCCGGACGCCGGGAACCCCGGCTTCACGACCACGACGACGGTCGAGTTCTCCGCGACTGCGGACGCGACGTGGCTCGACTTCCTCGGCCCCGCCGTGGAGTCGGTCGTGCTCAACGGCGCCGCGGTGCCCGTCCGGTACGACGGCGCGCGCATCGGGCTGAGCGGCCTGCGCGCGCACAACGTCGTCACCGTCGTCGCCACCGCAAGCTACAGCAGGTCCGGCGAGGGTCTGCACCGGTACCTCGATCCCGCCGACGGCCGGACCTACCTGTACACGCAGTACGAACCCGCGGACGCGCGACGCGTGTTCGCGTGCTTCGAACAGCCGGACATGAAGGCGCCGTTCACCTTCGTCGTGTCCGCCCCGGCGGGCTGGCAGGTGCTGTCCAATCAGCATGTCGCCGAACGAGAGTCGCTCGGCGACGCCCAGACGGTGAAGTTCGCGCCGACACTGCCGATCTCCACCTACATCACCGCCGTCGTGGCGGGACCGTACCACCGCGCCGAATCCTCTTGGGACCGGGACGAACTCGCCGTTCCCCTGGCCGTGTTGTGCCGCGCCTCGCTGGCGCAGTACCTCGACGCCGACGCGGTCTTCGCGGTGACCCGGCAGGGGATGGACTTCTACGCCGACCATTTCGGCTATCCCTACCCGTTCGGCAAGTACGACCAGGTGTTCGTGCCCGAGTACAACCTGGGTGCGATGGAGAATCCGGGGTGCGTCACCTTCACCGAGGCGTATGTGTTCCGCGGCGCCGCCACCACCGCGCAGTACCAGGCCCGCGCGAACACGATCCTGCACGAGATGGCCCACATGTGGTTCGGCGACCTCGTCACCATGACGTGGTGGGACGACCTGTGGCTCAAGGAGTCCTTCGCCGACTACATGGGCGCGCTGGTCAGCGCCGAGGCCACCGAGTTCACCGACGCGTGGGTCGCCTTCGCGAACCGGCGCAAGGCATGGGCCTACCTGCAGGACCAGTTGCCGACGACCCACCCGATCGTCGCCGACATCGGCGACCTCGAGGCCGCCAAACTCAACTTCGACGGCATCACGTATGCGAAGGGCGCGAGCGTCCTCAAGCAGCTCGTCGCCTTCGTCGGGCGGGACGCCTTCTTCGAGGGCGCGCGGCGCTACTTCCGCAGGCACGCCTTCGGGAACACCACTCTCGCGGATCTGCTCGCCGAGCTGTCGGCGACGTCGGGGCGGGACCTGTCGGGCTGGGCGCGCGCCTGGTTGCAGACCAGCGGTGTGTCGACCCTGACGCTCGAGGACGCGGGGGAGGGGCGGTCCGCGATCGTCCAGCGGCCGGCGCGACCCCACCGGCTGGCCGTCGGGCACTACGACTTCGACGAGCACGGCGACCTGGTCTGCCGGCGCCGCGTCGAGGTCGACCTCGAGGCCGAACGCACCCCGATCGAGTGCGCGCCCGCGCCGCTGATCCTGCTCAACGACGCCGACCTGACCTACGCCAAGGTCCGGCTCGATCCACGCTCGCTCGAGACGGTGGAGCATTCGCTCGACCGCGTCGCCGACCCGCTGGCGCGGGGATTGATCTGGTCGGCGCTGTGGAACGCCACCCGTGACGGGGAGCTGAGCGCGGCGCGGTACCTGGCCGCGGTCCGCAGGTTCGCGGTGTCCGAATCGAATCCGGCCCTGCTGACCGCGCTGACGGCGAACGCGTCCTATGCGATCGAGCACTACCTACCGATGACGAGCCGGCCCGAGCAGCGCCGCCTCTGGCTGGAAGCGGCCTGGACGGCGACGTTCACCGCCGAGCCGGGGTCGGACGGGCAACTCGCCTGGGCCCGCGCGGTCGCGACGGCCGCCACCGTCGACGACACCCGCGCCGCGGAGCTACGGGCGATGCTCGACGGGACCGGGAAGGCACCGCAGGGGCTGCGGTCGGATCCGGATCTGCGCTGGCAGCTGTGGACCGCCCTGGCGGCCACCGGGCACGCGGAACCCGCCGATCTCGACGGGGAACTCGCCCGCGACGACACCGGTTCCGGACGGACCGCTCGGCTGCGCGCCCTGGCCGCGCGACCACTCGCCACGGTCAAGGAACAGGCGTGGACCGCGATCCTCACCGACACGGCGCTGTCGAACGAGCACCTCGACGCCACCATCGCCGGGTTCCGGGCCGGGGCGCACCGGGAACTGATCGCCCCGTTCGACGACGACTACTTCGCCGCGATCCGCACGGTGTGGTCCGAGCGCAGTATCGAGATGGCGCGCCGGATCGTCGTCGGGTTGTTCCCGGCCGGGGACACCCTCGAGCCGAGCGACCGGTGGCTCGACGCGCACGCCGACGCCCCGGCGGCATTGCGGCGCCTGGTGGTCGAGCAGCGCGACCACCTGGCCCGCGACCTGCGGGCCCAGGCGCTCGGCTGAGCGGAGGTCCCGCCGGACGGGCGGTCGTCGGAGTCAGGCCTTGCCGGTCCCGGCGGCGATGCCCCGGTCGAGCTGCCCGAGCAGTGCGGTGCCGAGCTCGGTGAGCGCGGCGACCTGTTCGTCGTCGAGGCCCCGGAACACCAGGGCCTGGACGGTCGCGACGTGACCGGGCGCCGCTTCGACGAGCTTGGTCATGCCGGCGTCGGTGAGCACCGCGTACGAGCCGCGCGTGCCGGGCACGCTCTGCCGGCGCACCCACCCGGCGTTCTCCAGCTTGGTCACCACGTGGGACAGCCGCGAGAGCGACGCGTTGGACAGCTGCGCCAGCTCGGACAGGCGCAGCCGCCGGCCGGGCGCCTCGGACAGCTCGGCGAGGACCGAGTAGTCGAAGTGGGTGAGCGCCGAGTCCCGCTGCAGCTGCGTGTCGAGCGCGGCCGGCAACCGGGTGATCAGTGCCACCAGTTTCCGCCAGGCCCGCTGCTGGGATGCGGTCAGCCACTCGGTGTCGTCGATCTGCGCGGAGCCCACTGGTGCACCGTCCTTTCTCGATCGTCCACCCTATCGGGACCGCCGGTGCGGGAGGCCGGCGTCCCGTCGGAGCCGATGGTCAGGGGCGCTGTCCCATGCCGGTGGCGACCTCGTGCAGTCGGCCGCCCATGCTGTCCGCCGTCAGGGGCGGCGTCGGCAGTCCCGCGCCGTCGCGGAGTCCGGTCAGGAACTCCTCGAGAGTGGCCCGGGGCGAGAACCGGGGGATCCACTCGAGATCCGTGCGGGCGCGAGTGCAGTCCATGAGCGGCAGCCGCAGCACCGTGTCGAGCAGCCCGGGGGAGGCGGGGGCGAGCCGGGCGTGCCAGGCGACGGCGACGGCCGCGTGCAGCGCCGCGGCCGGGACGGGCACCGTGCGGGCCCCGAGGATCTCGGCGAGGACTTCGGTGTCGACCGGGGGCTCGGCGGCGAGATTGAAGGCGCCCCGCACCGGTCGCAGCACGGCCCGCACGTACGCGTCGGCGGCGTCCTCGGTGTGCAGTACCTGCATCCGCAGCCCGGCGGTGCGAGGGACGACGGGCAGGGCGCGGACGAGGCGTCCGGGGACGAACGGTCCGGCGAACAGTCGGCGCTGGGCGGTGGCGGACTCGCGCTTGAAGATGAACCCGGGCCGCATCCGGACCACCCGGAGGTCGGGGTGCCGCAGTTCGAACGCGTCGAGCCAGCGTTCGAGGTACGCCTTCTCCCGCGGGTATGCGGCGCCGGGCCAGCCGTGGGTGGGCCAGCGCTCGTCGATCCGTTCGTGCTGGGGTCCCGGCGAGTAGGCGCCGACCGACGAGGCGTGCACCACGGCGGGGACGCCCGCCGCGGCGGCGGTCTCGAACACCCGGATCGATCCGAGAACATTGTTGCGCCAGGTGACCTCGGGTTTGTGGGTGGGCTGGAAGAGCCAGGCCAGGTGAACGACCGCGTCGGCACCCCGCAGCAGCTCGTGCAGGTCGTCGCGGGCGACGTCGGCGACGACGAAGTCGGTCTTGGGGCAGCGCCAGTCGGTGGGGCGGCGGGCGATGCCGATCACCGATCCGATGGTCTCCCGGGCGGCGAGTGCCGCCGTGACGCTGGTGCCCACGTTTCCGGTCGCGCCCGTGACGACCACTTTCGGGCCCTGTGTTCCGGTCATGGGCGGGGGATACCCGCCCCGTCGCCGATCCATCCCCGCCGGGACGTTCCGGAGGCCCCGGCGCGGCCTCGGGTAGTATTGTTGAAGCTTCAACATTAGGAGTTCGTGTGAGTCTCATGCCCGCCCTGTTCCTCAGTCACGGTGCGCCGCCCCTGGTCGACAGCGCGACGTGGGTGGCGCAGCTGCAGCGCTGGGCCGCCGACCTGCCGACCCCCACCGCGATCCTCGTGGTCTCCGCGCACTGGGAGTCCGCGCCGCTGACGATCGGTGCCACCACCACCGGTACCCCGCTCGTGTACGACTTCGGCGGGTTCCCCCGCCGCTTCTACGAGGTCACCTACCCGGCGCCCGGTGCCCCCGACCTCGCCCGCACGGTGGCCGCGCTCATGCCCGACGGCGAACCCGTCGTGCAGCAGCCGCACCGCGGTCTCGACCACGGCGCGTACGTGCCGCTCACCGTCATGTACCCGGACGCGGACATCCCGGTCCTGCAGATCTCCCTGCCCACCCTCGAGCCGGCGCGGCTGCTCGCGCTCGGCGCGCGGCTGCGGCCCCTCCGGGAGCAGGGTGTGCTCGTCGTCGGCTCCGGCTTCACCACCCACGGTCTGCCGTTCCTGCGCGACCCGCGTCCCGAGGCCGCCGCGCCGGGCTGGTCCGCCGAGTTCGACGCATGGGCCGCCGAGCGGCTCGCCGCCGGCGACGTCGACGGTCTGCTCGACTTCCGCACCCGGGCGCCCGGCATGCCGTACGCCCACCCGACGATCGAGCACTTCGCCCCGCTGTTCGTCACCCTCGGCGCGTCGAGCGACCCGGAGCGGGCGCCCCGGCAGGTGATCGACGGGTTCTGGATGGGATTGGCGAAGCGCTCCGTCCAGGTGGACTGACCGTCAGTCCCGGGCCGCGCGCCGCGCCCGCAGCGCCGCGAGGGCGCGGTCCGCGTGCACGTCGGGGCGCACCTCGCTGGCGATCACCTCGAGCACGGTGCGGTCGGTGTCCAGCACGAACGTGGTCCGCTTGACCGGCGACAGCCGGGCGAGCAGCCCCCGGCGCACCCCGAACCGGGCCGCCACCTCGCCGTCCGGGTCGGACAGCAGCGGAAAGTCGAACGACTGGCGTGTCGACCATGCGCCCAGCCGGTCCACCGGGTCGGTGCTGATACCGACCCGGGTCGCGCCGACGGCCGCGAACTCGGCCGCCAGATCCCGGAAGTGGCACGCCTCCGCCGTGCACACGGGGGTGAACGCGGCCGGGTAGAAGAACAGCACCACCGGCCCGTCCGCCAGCAGCGCGGACAGGGTCCGCGGACGCCCGTCCTGGTCGTTCGCCGTGAAGTCGGGGGCGGTATCACCGGCTCTCATGTCCGGTGACGCTACCGCGACCGCGCTCGTCGCGGCAGGCCCTGGGATGATGGGCGCCATGTCCGGCGAGCCCACCACCATCCCCGCAGCGGCGCCCGACCCCACCGAGGGCGGTCGACCCGACTCCACCACCACCCGCGAGCAGTTCCGGCTCCTCGCCGCCGAGCACCGGGTCGTCCCCGTGACCCGCAAGGTCCTCGCCGACGCGGAGACTCCGTTGTCGGCGTACCGCAAGCTCGCCGCCGACCGGCCCGGCACCTTCCTGCTCGAATCCGCCGAGAACGGCCGGTCCTGGTCCCGGTGGTCGTTCATCGGCGCAGGCAGCCCCGCCGCGCTCACCGTGGTCGACGGCGAGGCCACCTGGTACGGGCACGTGCCCGCCGGGGCCCCCACCGGCGGCAACCCCCTCGACGTGCTGCGGCAGACGTTGCAGCTGCTGCACACCGAACGGCTGCACGGCCTGCCCCCGCTCACCGGCGGCATGGTCGGCTACCTCGGCTACGACGTCGTGCGCCGGATCGAACGGCTGCCCGAACACGCTGTCGACGACCTGCACATCCCGGAGACGGTGATGATGCTCGCCACCGACCTCGCCGCCGTCGACCACCACGAGGGCGCGATCACCCTCATCGCCAACGCCGTCAACTGGGACGGTTCCGACGAGCGCGTCGACGAGGCGTACGACGACGCCGTCGCCCGGCTGGACCGGATGACCGCGGCGCTGGCCGCGCCGGCCCCGTCGACCGTCTCGACCTTCGACCGCCCCGCCCCCGACTACCGGCGCCAGCGCACCACCGACGGCTTCGGCGCCGACGTGCGCCGGCTCATCGGCGAGATCGAGGCCGGCGAGGCGTTCCAGGTGGTGCTGTCCCAGCGCTTCGAGATCGACTGCCCCGCGGCGCCGATCGACGTCTACCGGATGCTGCGGGCCTCGAACCCGAGCCCGTACATGTTCCTCATGCACGTTCCCGACGGCGACGGCGGCACCGCGTTCTCCATCGTCGGCTCGAGCCCGGAGGCGCTGGTGACCGTCGCCGACGGCGTCGCCACCACGCATCCCATCGCCGGCACCCGCTGGCGCGGCACCAGCGAGGAGGAGGACATCCTGCTCGAGAAGGACCTGCTCGCCGACGAGAAGGAGAACGCCGAGCACCTCATGCTCGTCGACCTCGGCCGCAACGACCTGGGCCGGGTGTGCGAACCCGGCACGGTCAAGGTGCACGACTACCGGCACATCGAGCGTTACAGCCACGTCATGCACCTCGTCTCGACTGTGACCGGCCGCCTCGCCGAAGGCCGGCATGCCCTCGACGCGGTCACCGCGTGCTTTCCCGCCGGGACCCTGTCCGGTGCCCCCAAGGTGCGGGCGATGGAACTGATCGACGAGCTCGAACCGACCCGGCGCGGCATCTACGGCGGCATAGTCGGCTACCTCGATTTCGCCGGTGACGCCGACACCGCCATCGCGATCCGTTCCGCCCTGGTCAAGGACGGCGTCGCCTACGTGCAGGCCGGTGCCGGCGTCGTGGCCGACTCCGACCCGGTCTACGAGGACACCGAAGCGCGCAACAAGGCCATGGCGGTGCTCTCCGCCGTCGCCGCCGCCGGCACCCTCACCCCGTACGACGGGGACCGGTCGTGAGTGCTCGCGACGCCACCGGGCGGCGCCGCGGCGCGACCGCCGCGCTGCTCGCGACCGCCGCCGCCGCGCTGTGGGGTGCGAGCCGCCTGACCTGGGTGACCGTCACCTCCTCCGACGGCCTCGGTGAGGACCGGGTCACCGGGCTCGTCGGGGGGACGTGGGCGGCTGCGCTGACCCCGCTCGCCCTGGCGCTGCTGGCCGCGGTCGCGGCGTCCTTCGCGGTGCGCGGGTGGGCACTGCGGGTGCTGGCGGGGGTCG
>NZ_AJFC01000259.1:0-11264 GCF_000256505.1 Rhodococcus sp. P14
TGCTCACCGGGAGCGCCGACGACGCGACCGCGGCGCGCATCGCCGAGTTGCCCGCACGCGCCGAGGTCACCTCCCTCACCGTCGCCACCGCCCCGGCGCTGCTCGCCCTGGCCGGTGCCGTCGCCGCGCTGGCCGCCGCGGTGCAGCTGTGGCGCACCCCGCGGGCCCGGGCGGGGCTGTCGTCCCGCTACGACAGCCCCGCCGCCCGCCGGGAGGCCACGGTCCGCCGGGACACCGCCGACGAGCCGGTCACCGAACGCACGCTGTGGGACGCGCTCGACGCGGGGGAGGACCCCACGGTCGACGCCGCCGACGACCGGTCCGCCGATCGAGGCGGGGAGGGCGGCACCGACGATTCGGGGACCCGCCGCACGGGTCGGTGAGGGCGCGCACTACCCTTCAAGAAACTCCGATGAGCTTTCTCACATCGGATTGACAGGGGCGAAAGGACTTCGAGCCACGATGACAGTTCTCGACTCGATACTCGAAGGGGTGCGCGCCGACGTCGCCGCCCGGGAAGCGGTCCTCGACTTCGCTGCGGTCAAGGCCGCGGCCGCCGCCGCGCCCCCGTCCCTCGACGCCAAGGCCGCGTTGCTCGAGCCGGGAATCGCCGTGATCGCCGAGGTCAAGCGGGCGAGCCCGTCGAAGGGTGCGCTCGCCGACATCTCCGATCCCGCCGAACTCGCCAAGGCCTACGAGGCCGGCGGTGCCCGCGCGATCAGCGTGCTCACCGAGCAGCGCCGGTTCCAGGGCAGCCTCGAGGACCTCGACGCCGTGCGGCGCGCGGTGCGGATCCCGGTGCTGCGCAAGGACTTCATCGTGGGGCCGTACCAGATCCACGAGGCGCGTGCCCACGGCGCCGACATCGTGCTGCTCATCGTCGCCGCCCTCGAACAACCCGTGCTGACCTCGCTCGTCGACCGTGTCGAATCCCTCGGGATGACGGCGCTCGTGGAGGTGCACACCGAGGAGGAGGCCGACCGGGCCCTCGAGGCCGGCGCCACGGTCATCGGAGTCAACGCCCGCGATCTCAAGACCCTCGAGGTCGACAAGAGCACATTCGCCCGGATCGCGCCGGGGTTGCCGACCGAGGTCGTCAAGATCGCCGAGTCCGGGGTGCGCGGTCCCTCCGATCTGCTCACCTACGCCGGCGCGGGCGCCGACGCGGTGCTCGTCGGTGAGGGTCTGGTGACCAGCGGCGACCCGCGCCACGCGGTTGCCGAACTGGTCACCGCCGGCACCCATCCGTCCTGCCCGAAGCCCGCGCGCTGAGCGCAGTCCGGTGCACCGCCGACGGCCCGGACCCGGCGACGAGGCGGGGGCGACGTTGGGGCAGACTGGACGGGTGAGCACAGACGATCCCGTACTTTCCGCCAAGGGCCGCGGTCTGCCCCGCATGAGCGCCGCAGTGGCCGAGCACAGCGCGCACGAACCCGACCCCGGCGGCCACTTCGGGGTCTTCGGCGGGCGGTTCGTCCCCGAGGCGCTGATGGCGGTCATCGAGGAGGTCACCGCCGAATACGACAAGGCGCGGGTCGACAACGGGTTCCTCGACGAACTCGATCGGTTGCAGCGCGACTACACGGGCCGGCCGTCCCCGGTGTACGAGGCCAAGCGGTTGAGCGACCACGCCGGCGGCGCCCGGATCCTGCTCAAGCGCGAGGATCTCAACCACACCGGCTCACACAAGATCAACAACGTGCTCGGCCAGGCCCTGCTCGCCAAACGGATGGGCAAGAGCCGGGTCATCGCGGAGACCGGCGCCGGGCAGCACGGTGTCGCCACCGCCACCGCCTGCGCGCTGCTCGGCCTCGACTGTGTCGTCTACATGGGCGAGGTCGACACCGAACGGCAGGCCCTCAACGTCGCCCGGATGCGCCTGCTCGGCGCCGAGGTCGTCGCCGCCACCAGCGGCTCGCGCACCCTCAAGGACGCGATCAACGAGGCGATGCGCGACTGGGTCACCAACGCCCACAACACGTACTACTGCTTTGGCACCGCCGCCGGCCCGCACCCGTTCCCGATGATGGTGCGCGACTTCCAGCGGATCATCGGCCTGGAGGCGCGCGCGCAGGTGCAGGCGCTCACCGGACGGTTGCCCGATGCCGTCACCGCCTGCGTCGGCGGCGGGTCCAACGCCATCGGCATCTTCCATGCCTTCCTCGACGACCCCGGCGTCCGCCTGGTCGGCTTCGAGGCCGGCGGCGACGGCGTGGAAACCGGGCGGCACGCCGCCACCATCACCGGCGGCACGCCCGGCGCGCTGCACGGCGCCTACTCCTACCTGCTGCAGGACGAGGACGGGCAGACCGTCGAGTCCCATTCGATCTCCGCCGGCCTGGACTACCCCGGCGTCGGACCCGAGCACTCCTACCTCAAGGACATCGGCCGCGCCGACTACCGGCCCGTCACCGACACCGAGGCCATGGACGCGTTCTCGCTGCTCTCGCGCACCGAGGGCATCATCCCCGCCATCGAGTCGGCGCACGCCGTCGCCGGGGCCCTGGAACTGGGTCGCGAACTCGGCCCCGGCGCGGTCGTGCTGGTCAATCTGTCCGGCCGCGGCGACAAGGACGTCGACCCCGCCGCGCGGTGGTTCGGGCTCCTTCCCGCCGACCCGGCCACCCCCGACACGACGGAAGGATCCGCGCAGTGAGCGCCCAGCAGCCGCAGTCCCGCCTCGGCGAGGTCTTCGCCCGATGCAAGGCCGAGAACCGGGCCGCGCTCGTCGGCTATCTCCCCGCCGGGTACCCCGACCTGCCGCGCTCGATCGAGGCGTTCGAAACGCTCGTGCAGGCCGGGTGCGACATCGTCGAGGTCGGCATCCCCTACAGCGACCCGGTGATGGACGGCCCCACCATCCAGGCCGCCGCCGACGGGGCACTCACGGCGGGTTTCCGGGTGCGGGACGTGTTCCGCGTCGTCGAGGCCGTCGCCGCCGCCGGGGGCCACGCCGTCGTGATGACCTACTGGAACATCGTCCTCAAGTACGGGATCGACGAGTTCGCCCGCGACCTCGCCGCCGCCGGAGGACTGGGCATCATCACCCCGGACCTCATTCCCGACGAGGCCGAGCGGTGGATGGCGGCGGCGGACCGGCACGGGCTCGACCGCATCTTCCTCGTCGCCCCGTCCTCGACCGCCGAGCGTCTCGCCACGACCGTCGACTCCTGCCGCGGATTCGTCTACGCCACCTCCACGATGGGCGTGACCGGCGCCCGCGACGCCGTCTCGGACATGGCGCCCGAACTCGTCGCGCGCGTGCGCGAGCACTCGCAGATTCCCGTGGGTGTCGGCCTGGGCGTGCGGTCGCGGGACCAGGCCGCCCAGATCGCCGCCTACGCCGACGCGGTGATCGTCGGCTCGGCGCTGGTGGCCGCCGTGGCGCAGGGCGCCGACGCGTTGCGCGCGCTCACCACGGAACTCGCGGAGGGCGTGCGCTCGGCTAGCGTGGCCACGTGACCTCCACCGCCGTCCCCGCCGCCACCGTCCTGGCGTATCTGCCCAGTCCGCCGCAGGGGGTGTGGTACCTCGGGCCGATCGCGCTGCGGGCCTACGCCCTGTGCATCATCGTCGGGATCGTCGTCGCGATCTTCTGGGGCGACCGCCGCTGGGTCGCCCGCGGCGGCGAACCGGGCACCGTGCTCGACGTCGCGGTGTGGGCGGTGCCGTTCGGTCTGATCGGTGGCCGCCTGTACCACGTCGCCACCGACTGGCAGAAGTACTTCGGTGCGGGCGCCGACCCGGTCGACGCGCTGAAGATCTGGCAGGGCGGGCTGGGCATCTGGGGGGCGGTCGCCCTCGGCGGGGTGGGCGCCTGGATCGGGTGCCGTCGCCGCGGCGTCCCCCTGCCCGCCTTCGGTGACGCGCTGGCCCCGGCGATCCTGCTGGCCCAGGCCATCGGCCGGCTCGGCAACTGGTTCAACCAGGAACTCTACGGTCGGGAGACGACCGTGCCGTGGGGCCTCGAGATCTACGAACGCCGCAACGACGCAGGACAGACGAGCCCGGACCTCATCGACGGAATCTCCACCGGGCAGGTCGCGGCGGTGGTGCACCCGACGTTCCTGTACGAGCTGGTGTGGAATCTGCTCGTCGTGCTGCTGCTCGTGTTCGTCGACCGGCGATTCCGCATCGGACACGGCCGACTGTTCGCTCTCTACGTGGCCGGATACAGCGCGGGCCGCTTCTTCGTCGAACTCATGCGGTCCGATCCGGCCACCGAGATCGCCGGGATCCGGATCAACTCCTTCACGTCCGCCATCGTGTTCGTCCTCGCCGTCGCCTACGTCGTCGTCGCGCGCAAGGGCCGGGAAGCGCCGGAGGAACTGAAATCCCGCCGTCCGGGTGGCGCAGACGAGGCCGCCGCGGCCGGTGGCGCAACCGAGACCGACGACGGGCACCGCGACGGCGCGTCCGGGTCGGTGGTGCCGGCCGAGCCCGGCGGTAAGGTCGAGTCAGGTACGCGCAGCGAGAACGAAGGGGACAAGTCGTGACCACATCCGACCCGGGATCCCCGGGTCCCACATCCGACGCGGGGTCCCCGGAGCCCACGGGCCCGGATCTGCGGAAGAAGGACGAGACCTCCACGGGGCCGGACCTGCGCAAACAGGCCGCCGCCGAGGAGACGTCCGAAGCCGGCGCGAGCGCCGCACCACGCGACGGCGAGCCGGCCTCCACCGAGGAACTGCCCGCGTTCGGTGGCACCGCCGACTACGATCCGACCGCCCAGGCGTCGCTGTCCGTTCCGCCGCCCACCACCGAGTCGACCGCGCCCACCTGGGGTACGGCGGGACCGGGCTGGAACACCTATGCGGGCATGGGCAACGGTCCGGGCTGGGGCACCACGCCGAGCTATCCGCCGCCGTCGAGCGAAGGGCAGTACGGCACCGCGCACGAGTCCGAGGCACAGACCGGCGGCCGGTACGGCGGCACCGGACCCGTCTACGGCACACCCGACCCGCAGTTCCAGGGCGCGCCGCAGTACCCGCCGGCCTCCGCACCGGGCTACGGATCCTCCGGTTACGGGCCCACCGGTTACGGTGCCTACGGCGATCCCTCCGCCCCGTACGGGCGGGATCCGGCGACCGGCGAACCGTACTCCGACAAGTCGAAGACCACTGCGGGTCTGCTGCAACTGCTGCTGCCCTTCGTCGGGATCTGCGGCGTCGGACGGCTCTACCTCGGGAGCACCGCCGTCGGCCTCATCCAGCTGCTGGGGCTGTGGATCGGCGGCCTGCTGGCGATCGTCCTGATCGGTTTCGTGATCATGCCGGTGATCTGGGTGTGGTCCGTCATCGACGGGATCATGATGCTCACCGGCAGCGTCCGCGACTCCGACGGCCGCCCGCTGCGGCCCTGACCCACCCGCCCGGCGGCCGGTCGCGCACCTCGCGCGGCCGGCCGTCGCGCGCGTAGACTGACCGCCACCGGGACCGATCCCCGGTTCGACCGTCGGGCGGACCTGGTCCGGCCACCCACACCGCACAGCGCACGCCCGTCGTGGCGACCCCGTCGGGGCCGCTCATCCGACGACGCGTGACGTCGCCCCACACCGGCGACGTGGAGGTGGACCGGTGCGGCATTCCGGGATGCCCGAGGCCCGCGGACTCTACGACCCCGCCCGCGAATCGGATTCCTGTGGCGTGGGCGCGGTCGTCGACCTGCGCGGCCGCAGCACACACCGGACCGTCACCGACGCGCTCACCGCGCTGCGCAACCTCGGCCACCGCGGCGCCAGCGGCCGGGAACCCGCCAGCGGGGACGGCGCCGGTATCACCCTGGCCCTCCCCACCGCCCTCTTCGATGCCGTCGCCGGCGTCGAGCTGCCGCCGCCCGGGTGCTACGCCACCGGCCTGTGCTTTCTCCCCCGCGACCCACGCGCCCGGGCAGCGGCCCGCGAACGGATCCACACGCTCGCCGCCGAGGAGGACCTCGAGATCCTCGGCTGGCGCGAGGTTCCCGTCGACCCGGCCGGCCTCGGGCGCACCGCCGAGGCCTGCCGCCCCCACGTCAGCCAGCTGTTCGTCGCCGCCGCAGGCGCGGACGGTGCCCGCCCCGCGGGCCTGGACCTCGACCGGCGGGTGTATCCGCTGCGGCGCCGCGCCGAGCACACCGGCGACGTCTACTTTCCGTCGCTGTCCGCCCGCACCGTCGTCTACAAGGGCATGCTCACCGCACAGCAACTGCCGGGGTTCTACCCCGACCTGCGGGACCGGCGTTGCGCCAGCGCGATCGCACTCGTGCACAGCCGCTTCTCCACCAACACCTTTCCGTCCTGGCGGCTCGCGCAGCCGTTCCGGTACAGCGCCCACAACGGCGAGATCAACACCATCCGCGGCAACCGGAACCGGATGCACGCGCGGGAGGGGCTCCTGCGCACCGGGCTGCTGCCCGGCGACCTGACCCGCCTGTTTCCGCTCTGCACCCCCGACATGTCCGACTCCGCGACCCTCGACGAGGTCCTCGAACTGCTCCATCTCGCCGGGCGTTCGCTGTCGCACGCGGTGACCATGCTCGTCCCGCCCGCCTGGGAGAACGCGCCCGGACTCGATCCCCGGCGCCGCGCCTTCCACCGCTTCCACGCCGCGCTGCTCGAACCGTGGGACGGACCGGCGTGCCTGCCCTTCACCGACGGACGGTGGTTCGGGGCCGTGCTCGACCGCAACGGGTTGCGGCCGGGCCGCTGGTGCCGCACCGCCGACGACCGGGTCCTGTTCGGCAGCGAGACCGGAATGCTCGACGTGCCACCGGAACACATCGTGCACAAGGGCCGGCTCGAGCCGGGCCGGATGCTCCTCGTCGACACCGCCACCGGGCGCATCGTCCCGCCCGACGAACTGCTCGACACCCTCGCCGCCGCCCACCCCTACGACCGGTGGCTGCGCGAGGGTCAGATCGACCTGGCGGATCTGCCCCGTCCGGCCGGGCACCCCGCCGCGGACCACGAGCCGGATCGGGACCACCGGCTGTTCGGCTACACCCGCGAGGACCTCGAGGTGCTGCTCGAACCGATGGCCGCGACCGGTGCGGAACCGCTCGGTTCGATGGGCGCCGACATCGCCCCCGCGGTGCTGTCGCCGCGCCCCCGGCTGCTCTACGACTACGTCGTCGAGCTGTTCGCCCAGGTCACCAACCCGCCGTTGGACGCCATCCGCGAACGGGTCGTCACCTCGATGCGGCGCGTCGCCGGCCCGGAGGGCAACCTGTTCGACGCCTCCGCGAAGTCGTGCCGGCAACTGGTGCTTCCCGGTCCGGTGCTCGACTCCGACGACCTCGCCGCCGTCGCGGCACTCGGCCCGGGCGGCCCGCGTCCGGCCCTCGCCGCACGGGTGCTGCCCGCGCACTTCGCGGTCGGCGGCGACCCCGGCGAGGCCCTCGCGGCGGGACTCGCGGCCCTGCGCCGCGCCGCCGACGCCGCCCTCGACGACGGTCGCGGCATCCTGATCGTCACCGACCGCGGGTGCGGTCCGGACCGCGTCCCGATCCCGTCGCTGCTCGCCGTCGCCGCCGTGCACCACCACCTCGTCCGCACCCGGCGGCGCACCCGCGTCGCGCTCCTCGCCGAATCCGGCGACGCCCGCGAGGTCCACCATGTGGCCGCGCTGGTCGGGTTCGGCGCCGCGGCGGTCTGCCCGTACGTCGCCTTCGGCACCGTGCGCTCCCTCGCGGCCGCCGGGCGCATTCCCGGCACGGACCCGGCGGCGGCCGCGGCGAACTACCGTCGCGCCCTCGTCACCGGTGTCCGCGAAGTGATGGCCAAACTCGGCATCTCGACCCTCGCCTCGTACACGGCGGCGCAGACGTTCGAGGGCGTCGGCCTCGCCCGGGAGGTCGTCGACGAGTACCTGCCCGGTACCGTCTCCCGACTGGGCGGCGCCGGGCTCGCCGACCTGGCCCGTGACGCCCGTCGCCGGCATCGGCATGCCTTCGGGAACCGTTGTGCCGACACCCTTCTCGACAGCGGCGGCGTGTACCGGTACCGGCGCGACGGCGAACCCCATCTGTTCACCCCCGAGACGGTGTTCCTGCTGCAGCACGCGACCCGCACGGGACGCGCGGACGTCTACGCACGCTACTGCGCCGAGGTCGACCGTCTCGCCGCCGCGGGCGCCACGCTGCGCGGGCTGCTGCGCACCGTCGCCGCGGAGCCGATCCCGCTCGACGAGGTCGAGCCGGAGGCGGAGATCGTGCGCCGCTTCGCCACCGGGGCCATGAGCTACGGGTCGATCTCCGGGGAGGCACACGAGGCCCTCGCCGTCGCGATGAACCGGCTCGGCGGCCGCTCGAACTCGGGGGAGGGCGGGGAGGAGCGCGACCGGCTCGGCGACCCGCTGCGGCGCAGTGCCGTCAAACAGGTCGCCAGCGGCCGCTTCGGCGTCACCGCCGACTACCTCGCCGACGCGACCGACCTGCAGATCAAGATGGCTCAGGGAGCGAAACCCGGTGAAGGTGGCCAGCTTCCCGGTCACAAGGTGTATCCGTGGATCGCCCGCACCCGGCACGCCACGGCGGGCGTCGGCCTGATCTCCCCACCGCCGCACCACGACATCTACTCCATCGAGGACCTCGCCGAACTCGTCCACGACCTGCGGTGCGCCAACCCGCGGGCCCGCATCCACGTCAAACTGGTCAGCGGTGTCGGCGTCGGGATCGTCGCCGCCGGTGTCGCCAAGGCCCATGCCGACGTGGTCCTGATCTCCGGCCACGACGGTGGCACCGGCGCCGCACTGCTCACCGCCCTGCAGCACGCCGGCACCCCGTGGGAGATCGGGCTCGCCGAAACCCAGCAGACCCTCGTGCTGAGCGGCCTTCGCGACCGCATCACCGTGCAGTGCGACGGCGGTCTGCGCACCGGTCGGGACGTGCTGATCGCGGCGCTGCTCGGCGCCGAGGAGTTCGGGTTCGCCACGGCGCCCCTGGTGGTCCTCGGCTGCATCCTCATGCGGGTGTGTCATCTCGACACATGCCCCGTCGGGATCGCCACCCAGAATCCCCGACTCCGGGAGAAGTTCACGGGCAGAGCAGAATTCGTGGAACAGTTCTTCCGGTTCGTCGCCGCGGACGTGCGCCGGCGGCTCGCGGCGCTGGGCCTGGCCCGCCTCGACGACGCCGTCGGCCGGGTCGACCTGCTCGAACCCGACGCGGCGCTCGCGCACTGGCGTCGCCGCGGGCTCGATCTCGCGCCGCTGTTCACCCCGCCCGCCGACGCCCTCGGCGCGCCCCCGCAGCGCCGCCGCACCCGCCCGGCCGCCGGACCCCCCGACGCGCCGTTGGACCGGGACCTGATCGCCCGCGCCGGCCCCGCCCTCGACCACGGCCGGCCCGTGCAGCTGACCGGGACCGTCACCAACCGGGACCGCGCCGTCGGCACCCTGCTCGGCTGGACCGCCGGCCGACGGTGCCCCGCGGGTCTGCCCGAGGACACCGTGCGGATCGACCTGCACGGCAGCGCCGGACAGTCCCTCGGCGCCTTCCTGCCCACCGGGATCACCGTCACCGTCACCGGCGACGCCAACGACTATGTAGCCAAGGGTCTGTCCGGCGGGCGCGTGGTGGTGCGCCCCGACGCGGCCGCGCCGTTCGACCCGCACGAGCAGATCGTCGCCGGCAACACCGTCCTGTACGGGGCGACCTCCGGCGAGTTGTTCCTGCACGGTCGGGTGGGGGAGCGCTTCGCCGTGCGCAATTCCGGCGCCGACGCCGTGTGCGAGGGCACCGGCGACCATGCCTGCGAGTACATGACGGGCGGCCGCGTGGTGATCCTCGGACCCACCGGCCGCAATCTGGCCGCCGGTATGACCGGGGGTCTGGCCTACGTCCTCGACCTCGAGCCCGGCCTCGTCAACACCGACTCGGTGCAACTGCAACCGGTCGACCTCGCCGAGCTCGCGCAGGTGCGGGATCTGATCGCCCGCTACCGCGCACGCACCGGATCGGCAGTCGCCGGGGAACTGCTCGCCGACTGGGCCGGCAACGCGGGGCGCTTCACCGCGGTGGTGCCCGAGGATCTGATCCGGATCCGCGCGACCGCCCGCGAACGGCCCACCCCGGTCGGAGCCGACGGTGCCTGACCCCCGCGGATTCCTGCGTTACGACCGCTGCGAGCCGCCGCGCCGGCCCGCCGCCGAACGCGTCCGCGACTGGGCAGAGGTGCACCGCGCGCAGTCCCCCGACGAGGAGCTCCGCACGATCCGGGAACAGGCCGCCCGCTGCATGGACTGCGGACTCCCGTTCTGCCACAGCGCCGGAACGGGCTGCCCCCTCGGCAACCTGATCCCCGAATGGAACGACCTGGTGCGCCGCGACCGGTGGGCCGAGGCCGCCGACCGACTGCACGCCACCGACAACTTCCCCGAGTTCACCGGCCGGTTGTGCCCGGCCCCGTGTGAATCCGCCTGCGTGCTGGCCCGGGACGACCACGCCGCCGGTGTGACGGTCGAACGGATCGAACGAGCGATCGCCGACCGGGCGTGGGCCGACGGCCGCGTGCCGCCCCGCCCCCCGGTCCGCCGCACCGGCAGATCCGTCGCCGTCGTCGGCTCCGGGCCGGCGGGTCTCGCCGCGGCCCAGCAACTCACCCGCGCCGGACACGCCGTGACCGTCCTCGAACGTGCCGACCGGCTCGGCGGCCTGCTGCGGTACGGCATCCCGGCATTCAAGATGGACAAGGCGCTCGTCGACCGGCGTCTCGCGCAGATGCGCGCCGAGGGCACGGTGTTCCGCACCGGCACCGAGGC
The DNA here is from genome assembly GCF_000256505.1 of Rhodococcus sp. P14. NCBI lineage: Bacteria > Bacillati > Actinomycetota > Actinomycetes > Mycobacteriales > Nocardiaceae > Rhodococcus > Rhodococcus sp. P14. Next base: position 10,740 of record NZ_AJFC01000259.1, read on the forward strand.
GGGGGTCGATCCGGATGTCGCCGCACTGCGGGCCGAATTCGACGCCGTCGTTCTCGCGGTCGGGGCCGGACGCGCCCGCGACCTGCCCGTCCCGGGGCGCGGACTCGACGGGGTGCATCCCGCGATGGAGTTCCTCGTCGCCGCCAACCACGAGTGCGCGGGCGACGGACCCACCCCGATCAGCGCCGCCGGGCGGCACGTGGTGATCGTCGGTGGCGGGGACACCGGTACCGACTGCTTCGGCACCGCGCTGCGGCAGGGCGCGCGGTCCGTCACCCAGCTCGACTACCGGCCCCGCCCGCCCGGCCGGCGCGACGAGGACGTCACCCCGTGGCCACTCGTGCCGTGGGTGCTGCGGACGGCACCCGCGCACGAGGAGGGCGGGACCCGGCGGTTCGAGGTGACGGTGCAGCACTTCGCCGGGTCCCGTGGGCGGGTGCGGACGCTCGAACTGGCGGAAGTGGACGCGCGCCGCGCCCCCCGCGGGAACACCTTCGCCATCCCCTGCGACCTCGCGCTCCTCGC
>NZ_AJFC01000260.1:0-54462 GCF_000256505.1 Rhodococcus sp. P14
GTGAGCGGACGGCGAACTGCAGTCCGAAGTTGTTCAGGGTGGCCGGCAGCGGTCGTGCCGGATCCGGCGTCAGCCGGGAGGTCAGCGTGAATTCGGCGCCGGCGAGCAGGTGCGCGAGCAGGGTACTCGTGACGAACAGGACGAGATTGCGACCCGGGCACCCGGCCGGGCCGACACTGAACGGTACGAGCGCGGGATACCGGTCCGCCCGGCCGTCGAGCCAGATCTCCGGCGCGAACCGGTCCGCGAACGGCAGCGTCTCGCGATCGCGGTGGAAGGCCGGCGCCAGCACGACGAACCCGGTCCCGGACGGGATCGGGTAGCTGCCGCGCTCGTCGCTCCACGTCGTGTCGGCCGTCGAATCCCGCAGGATCGCAGGGGTGGTCGGCCACAGCCGCGTCGTGTCGAGGACGCACCCACGCAGGTATTCGAGCGGTGCGGGGCTCCCGAGGCCGGCGGCGGCGATGTCGCTGCGGGCCCGCGCCCGTTGTTCGGGATGGGTGGCGAGTACTGCGAGGGTGCGAGCGGTGACCATGCCTGCGGCGTCGAAGGCGAACAGCCAGTGCGGAATCTGCCCCTGCGGATCGACCGCGGCCGGTTCGGCGATCTCTCCGAGCGCGCCGGCGAGGGTTCCGGCGGGAGCCTGCTCGACGTAACCGTGCAGCCGCTCGGTGAACCGGTCGCGCAGCCGATGGCGCACCGGATGGGCGTAGGCCCAGTTGCCGTCGGACCGCAACCGCCACAGCTGATCGGTGAGGGTGTCGTCGTCGCGCGCCGCATCGCCGAGGACGAGCCTGCGCACCAGTCGCCACCAGCACCGGGTGAACTCGGCGGCGCTGAGGCCGCCCTCCGCACGGGCGCGGCGCAGCAGCCCGTTCGCCTCCTCCTCGATGGTGTGCAGCATCGGTGTGGCGAGCCGGTGCAGGTCCCGATCGGTGTCGAGCGCCGCCTCGTTGACGGCACGGCGCCTCTCCCGCAGCGGGGTGCGCGAGACGAGCACGCCGTGCGGCTGGAACGGACCGAGGGCAGCGCGCTTCTCGACCGTCGCGGCGGTGTAGGACCCGGCGTCGGTGCGCAGCACGGCATCGACGTCTTGGGGGGAGAGCACCACCGCGAGGGTCCGCCCGGGCAGGGCGAGGGTGAGGGGAGCGTCCCCGTAGCGGTCGCGCAGGCGCGCGACGGTGCCGACGATGCGCGCGTCGGCCTGTGTCCGCTCGAGCAGACCCATCACCCTGCGACGGCGTGCGATGGCGCCCGCGGCGACGAACGGCAGGCCGACCTCGGCGGCGAACCGGGCGGTGTCGGCCGCGGAGGCCCGCCGGGCACGAGGCGGGGAGGGGCTCTGAACTACGGGGCCGGTCATCGGCGGTCTCCTCCCGACGCAGGGTCACGGTCACGGGAGGAATCGCCGCCCGGACGGATCGCTAAACGTGATCCGGCCGCACCGAGCCCGATTCAGGCGCTCGCCGCCGCGGTGGGACCGGTCCCGCTGGCGCGCAGGTCCGTGAGAAAGGCGTTGGCCCACCGGTCGACGTCGTGATGGAGCACCTGGGTGCGCAGCGACTGCATCCGGCGGGCCGCGGTGGCCGGATCCTCGGTGGCGGCGACGACGATGGCGCGTTTGACGGCGTCGAGGTCGTGTGGATTGACCAGGTGGGCGCGGCGCAACTCGCTTGCCGCCCCGGTGAATTCACTCAGGACGAGGGCTCCCGTGCCGTCGGCCCGGCACGCGATGTACTCCTTGGCGACCAGGTTCATGCCGTCGCGCAGAGGCGTGACGAGCATGACGTCCGCGGCGCTGTACAGGGCCATGAGCTCGTCCCGGTCCACGGGCCGGTGCAGATAGTGCACCACCGGCCGGCCCAGCTGTCCGTACTCGCCGTTGAGGTGACCCACCTTGCGTTCGATGTCCTCGCGCAGCTGCGCGTAGGCGGACACGCGCTCGCGGCTCGGCGTGGCCAGCTGCACCATGGCGACCTTCTCGGGGTCGAGGGTGCCCTCGTCGAGCAGCTCGTGCAGCGCCTCGAGCCGGATGTCGATGCCCTTGGTGTAGTCGAGGCGGTCCACGCCGAGCAGAAGGGTCTCGGGGTTGCCGAGTTCCTCGCGGACCTGCGCGGCCCGCTCACGGATGTGCGGGGACTGCACGCGTTCGGCGAAATGGGCCGAGTCGATCGAGATGGGGAAGGCGCCGACCTGCACGCGCCGGTCACCGACGTCGACGCTGCCCACACACGAGTCCAGGTCGGAGTGCGCGTTGGTGTGCAGCCCGAGCAGGCGCTGCGCCAGGAACAGGAAGTTGCGGGCGCCGCCGGGCAGGTGGAAGCCCACCAGGTCGGCGCCGAGCAGGCCCTCCACGACGGCGGTGCGCCACGGCAGCTGGAGGAACAGCTCCGTAGGCGGGAAGGGAATGTGCAGGAAGAATCCGATCCTCAGGTCGGGCCGCAACTCGCGCAGCATCTTCGGCACCAGCTGCAGCTGGTAGTCGTGCACCCACACGGGGGCGCCCGGGGCGGCCGCCTCGGCCGCCGCCGCCGCGAAGCGGCGGTTGACCGCGACGTAGGTCCGCCACCACGTCCGGTCGTAGACGGGTGCGACGATCGCATCGTGGTACAGCGGCCACAGTGTCGCGTTGGAGAAGCCCTCGTAGTAGTCGGCCACCTCGCCTTCGGTGAGCGAGACGGGGTGCATCGTGATGCCGTCCTCGGTGAAAGGCTCGAACGCGACGTCGGCGGCGCCGGGCCAGCCCACCCATGCGCCGTCGGCGGCGCGCAGCACCGGTTCCAGGGCGGTGACGAGTCCCCCCGGGCTGCGGCGCCACCCGCCTCGTCCGTCGTCGGCCGAAGGGTCGTAGTCGACCGGGAGCCGATTGGCCACCACCACCAGGTCCGCTGCGGTCATCGCGTCGCGCCTCCTTGCTCGACACCGGGGCCGGTCGCTCCGGCGAGTGCCGTCGAACTCGTACTTATGACAAGTAGTTTTTGTCTATCACTCGCGGCGGAGCGGGGAGGCGCTTCGAGGCGCCCGAGATCCCGCGTCGTCCCGCCTCCGCTCGCACTCGATAGATAATCTGTCTCGCAGAACAGAAGTTTTGTCAAACGCTGCGTGCACTCCGATCGGGTCGGCGTGCCCGCGAGCAGACGCGGTCCCGCGCGCGGCGACGTGCATGCGCCGGTCGCCCGGCGGTTTCGGCACCCGGGGAACGGGGTAGCCCGACTGTGGGTTACCCGGCACCCACGTGCCGACCGGCGGGCCGGCGAGCCGGCCTGCGGAGGTACTACACACGAGCCTGTAGGAGGAATCGAAGATGGCGAAGTTCACCGTCCCCGGCCTGAGCGACAGCGAGGGGGTCCGGGTGGCCGAAGTGCTGCAGAATCGCCTCAGCGCCTACAACGACCTGCACCTCACCCTCAAGCACGTGCACTGGAACGTCGTGGGACCGAACTTCATCGGCGTGCACGAGATGATCGACCCGCAGGTCGAAGCGGTCCGGGGATTCGCCGACGACGTCGCCGAGCGCATCGCGGCCCTCGGTTCGTCGCCGAAGGGAACCGCGGGCGCGATCGAGAAGGACCGTTCGTGGGACGACTACTCGGTCGGGCGGGACACCGCCCAGGCGCATCTCGCCGCGCTCGATCTGGTGTACGACGGCGTGATCGGGGACTGCCGCAAGGCGATCTCGGAGGTCGGGGAGATCGATCCGATCACCGAGGATCTGCTCATCGGGCAGACACGGGATCTCGAGAAGTTCCAGTGGTTCGTCCGGGCCCATCTCGAGAACGCCTCCGGGACCCTGACGCACGAGGGCGCACGCACCGAGCAGCAGGCCGCGAACGAAGCCCGCTGAGCGGGCGGCGGCCGGGTTGCCGGTTGCTCGACTACGCACCGGTCGCCGGCGGGCGACCGGTGCGTCTGTTACGAGGTCGCTGCGCTGTCGTCGGTGGCCGCCCGCAGGCGCGCGTTGTCCGACTCGAGGCGCGCGTTGGCGTCCTCGAGGCGCGCGTTGTCCGATTCGAGGCGCGCGTTGTGCGATTCGAGGCGCGCGTTGTGGGATTCGAGACGGGCAGTGTGGGATGCCAGTTCGGCGTGATGCGACTCGAGCCGGAAGATCTGGGCGATGCCGGCCAGATTGATGCCCTCGGACAGGAGCTCGCTGATCCGTCGCAGGCGCGCCACGTCGTCGTCGCTGTAGCGGCGGGTGCCGCCCCGGGTGCGCGCCGGGCTGAGCAGTCCGCGACGCTCGTACAGCCGCATGGACTGCGGGTCGACCCCGGACAGCTCGGAAGCCACCGAGATGCCATAGACACCGCGGCGGGGGTGCGGCACCGGCTCCTTCCTCGTCTTCTCCATTCCAGGTTCCCTCGTTCGGTGTCCTCGCTGCCACGGTCTCCGGTGGACCGGAATCTACCCGATCACCACAGGAAACCTGCAGTACCGGAGACAGTTGCAGGTGGGGCGGCGGGGACGTCGATCGTCCGTCGCGAGCCGTCTCGGTGCGATTATCTCTTTCACGTGACACAGATTTTATCGCCCGGCCCGCTCGTCGCCCACCGCCGTCTCCGTGGCGTTGCTCCGGCCCGCCGGCTGCGGATCGCCCGCCGTGCTCCGCCGTCGCCGCGGGGGTACTAGGCTCGACCGCGTGACCCGACGCACCAAGATCGTTTGCACCATGGGCCCGGCCACGGCAGACCCCGAGGTCCTGAGGGAACTCGTCGACGCCGGGATGGACGTGGCCCGCCTCAACTTCAGCCACGGCACCCACGCCGACCACGAGGCTCACTACCGCCGCGTGCGGGAGGCCTCCGATACCAGCGGGCATGCCGTCGGCATCCTCGCCGACCTGCAGGGCCCGAAGATCCGCCTCGGCCGGTTCGCCGAGGGCCCGACGGTGTGGAAGACCGGTGAGATCGTCCGGATCACCGTCGACGACGTCGAGGGCACGCACGACCGGGTCTCGACCACCTACGAACAACTCGCCGACGATGCGCGCCCGGGGGATCGCCTGCTCGTCGACGACGGCAAGGTCGGCCTGGTCGTCGAGCACGTCGAGGGTCCGGACGTGGTCTGCCGCGTGACCGAGGGGGGACCGGTCAGCAACAACAAGGGCGTGTCCCTGCCGGGGATGAACATCTCGGTGCCGGCGCTGTCGGAGAAGGACATCGAGGACCTCGAGTTCGCCATGCGGCTCGGCGTGGACTTCGTCGCGCTGTCGTTCGTGCGTTCCCCGGCCGACATCGAGCTCGTGCACGAGGTGATGGACCGGGTCGGGCACCGGGTGCCGGTGATCGCCAAGCTCGAGAAGCCCGAGGCCATCGAGAATCTCGAGGCGGTCGTGCTGGCGTTCGATGCGGTGATGGTCGCCCGTGGTGACCTCGGCGTCGAGATGCCGCTCGAGGAGGTGCCCCTGGTGCAGAAGCGGGCGATCCAGATCGCCCGCGAGAACGCCAAGCCCGTCATCGTGGCCACCCAGATGCTCGAGTCGATGATCGAGAACTCCCGGCCGACCCGCGCCGAGGCCTCCGACGTCGCCAACGCGGTGCTCGACGGCGCGGACGCGGTGATGCTCTCCGGCGAGACGTCCGTCGGCAAGTACCCGGTCGAGACGGTGCGGACGATGGCCCGCATCATCGCGGCCGTGGAATCCGATCCCACCCGGGTACCGGCGCTGACCCACGTGCCACGCACCAAGCGCGGGGTGATCTCCTACGCGGCACGGGACATCGGCGAACGGCTCGAAGCCAAGGCGCTGGTGGCGTTCACCCAGTCCGGCGACACGGTACGGCGCCTGGCGCGACTGCACACCCGGCTGCCGCTGCTGGCGTTCACCCCGGTGCCGCACATCCGCAGCCAGCTGGCGCTGACCTGGGGCACCGAGACGTTCTCCGTCGAACCGGTCGACACCACCGACGTGATGGTGCAGCAGGTCGATGCGGCGCTGCTCTCCCTCGGCCGATACCAGCGCGGCGACCTCGTCGTCATCGTGGCCGGGTCCCCGCCCGGCCGCTCCGGCTCGACCAACCTGATCCACGTGCACCGGCTCGGCGAGAAGGACACCCATTGAGCCGTCGCACCGCGACCGATCTCGAGGTCCTCGTCGATCTGCTCGATCTCGCGCAGATCGACGAGGACCGCTACCGCGGAGAGCACCCGGCCCAGGTGGGCAGCCGCACCTTCGGGGGCCAGCTCGTCGCCCAGGCACTGATCGCGGCCGGCCGCACCGTCGGCGACCGGCCGGTGCACGCGCTCAACGCTCACTTCATCCGCGGTGGCGACGTCAAGGCGCCGATCGAGTATCGGGTGGCCCGGCACCGCGACGGCCGGGACTTCGCGAACCGCATGGTCACCGCGTCCCAGAACGGCCAGGAGCTGTTCGTCATGCTCGTCGCCTTCCAGCGGTGGGGTAAGGGACTCGAGCATGCGGTGAGCGTTCCGGAGGTGCCCTACCCGGACGTGCTGCCGCCGCTCGGGGACCACCTGTCCGGTTTCGAGGATCATCTGCCGCACTTCGTCAATGCCCTCAAACCGATCGACATGCGCTATGCCAACGACCCCGCGTGGATCCTCAAGGGCACCGGGGAACGGCTCTCGCACAACCGGGTGTGGATGCGCGCCGACGGCGCGTTGCCCGAGGACGCGCTCCTGCACGCCGCCACCCTGGCCTACAGCTCCGACACCACCGTGCTCGATTCGATCCTCACCACCCACGGGTTGTCCTGGGGGCTGGACCGCATCGTCGCCGCGACCGTCAACCACTCCATGTGGTTCCACCGGCCGGTCCGGTTCGACGAATGGACGTTGTACGCCACCGAGTCCCCGGTCGCGGCGGGCTCGCGCGGGCTCGCGACGGGCCGCTACTTCACCCTCGAGGGGGAACTCGTGGCCACGGTCGTGCAGGAGGGGCTGATCCGCCACTTCCCGCGCCGCGGCTGACGCGGGCGACCGCGTTCCGCGCTGCCGCCTGCGCAGTTCCTCGTCCCCGCCGGGCGCCCCTCAGTGCTCCACCCGGCTGCGGCGGTTCTCGAGCTCGTCGAGGATCAGCCCCAGTCCGTAGCCGAACTCGTCCGCGAACGAGTAGTCCTTCCCGATCACCAGTTCGCCGATCAGCTCGGCCAGGTAAGGGTAGGTGTCGGCCGGCACGTCGAGCTCCGAGGCGAACTCCTCGGCGCCGTCCGCCGCCGCAAAGGGCAGTTTCAGTTCGGTGAGCACGAAGCCGTACACATATGCGTCGACGACCGAGAAGGCGTGGGACGCCAGGGCCACCGGGAAGCCGTTCGTGCGCAGGCAACCGAGCACGGCATCGTGGTGCCTCAGGAGCGACGGACCCGGCGAACGGCGGGACTCGATCAAGGTGAGCGCCCAGGGATGCCGGGCGAGCACGTTCCGGGCCGAGGTCGCCCGGTGGAACATCGCCCGCCGCCACGGTTCGCCCGGTCCGGGCAGCACGATTCCCGCGAAGATCCAATCCGCGAGCCCATCGAGCAGCTCGGCCTTGTTGGCGATGTGATGGTAGAGCGACATCGCCTCCACACCCAGCTCCTTCCCGACGTTACGCATGCTCACCGCGGTGAGGCCGCCGCGGTCGGCTACGCGAACCGCGGCTTCGATGATCCCGATGCGGCTCAGAGCCGGCCGTTCGTTCATGTCTCCCTCGCGACCCTTGCGGACTTACGGCCGTAAGCCTAATGTCGCCAGACAAGACTTACATGTGTAAGGGAGGGCTTGTGAAGGCTGCAGTTGTCGACAGGTACGGGCCACCGCACGTCGTCCGCGTCGCAGAGGTGCCCACCCCGACCCCCAGGGACGCGGAAATCCTTGTCCGCGTCGCCGCCGCGGCCGTGACGGCCGCGGACTCGCGGATCCGCGCGGCTCGCTTCCCGAGCGGGTACGGACCGTTCGCCCGACTGATGTTCGGTGTGTTCCGGCCCCGGCGAAAAATCCTGGGCAGCACCTTCTCCGGTGTCGTCGAGTCGGTCGGGGCGAAGGTCGGCGGGTACTCCCGCGGCGACGAGGTGTGCGGCATGACCGGACTCGCGATGGGGACGCACGCGGAGTACGTCACGGTCGCGGCGGAGCGGGTGGTCCGCAAACCGGCAGCGGTCAGTCACACCGATGCAGCGGCGCTGCTGTTCGGCGGGAGCACCGCGCTGCACTTCCTGCGGGACAAGGCCGCAGCGGGACGCGGCGGTTCGGTGCTCGTGAACGGGGCGTCGGGTGCGGTCGGAACCAACGCCGTCCAGCTGGCCAAGCATTTCGGCGCCACCGTCACGGCCGTCACCAGCACGCCCAACGTCGGCCTCGTCGCCGGACTCGGCGCCGACACGGTCGTCGACTACACGGTCACCCCGGTGTCCGACCTGACAGACCGGTTCGACGTCGTACTCGACACCGTCGGCAACCTCACCCCCTCGTCCGGCCGGACGCTCCTGACCGACGGGGGCGTTCTGCTGCTTGCGGTGGCGAACCTGTGGGAGACGCTGCGCCCCGGTGCCGATGTCAAGGCGGGCGCTGCGCCCGAGCGAACCGAAGACTTCGAGTTCCTCCTGGAGTTGTCGGCCGCCGGCCGGCTCGTCACCGTCACCGACGACATCGGGGGCCTCGAGCAGATCGTCTCGGCCCACGCGCGAGTGGACTCCGGCCACAAGGTCGGCAACCTCGTCGTCCGACCGGCGGGGTGACCGCACCACTTCGAAGCCGAGCATGCTGCCGAGCCGGCGGCGCTGCGATGCCGGAAACTGGGCTGATGACGATATTCACCCCCATCAGCCCGGCCGTCCTTGCCGACGCCATCGCCGAGCGCGCCGCCGGGCACCACGGACGGGTGTGTGTCGCGATCTCCGCCGCCGACGCGGCCGCACCGCTGGATCTGGCCGAGCAGGTGGCCGCCCGCCCGCGCGTCGAGGGGCGGCCGGCGGCCGTGCTGTCGCTGCACGACTTCGTGCGCCCGGCCTCGCTCCGGTTCGAGCACGGGCGCACCGACCAGGAGAGCTACCGCGCGAACTGGTTCGACTTCGGGGCGCTCGACCGCGAAGTGGTCCGGGGCCTGCGGGAGAACGGACGGTGGCTGCCGAAACTGTGGGACGAGGTGGAGGACCGGTCGGCACGCGCGCGGCGGATCGACGCTCCCGACGGTCAGGTGCTGACGATCGCCGGGCCCATGCTGCTCGGTCGGGGACTGGCCTTCGACGTCACGGTGCACCTCGCGATGTCGCAGGCCGCGTTGGATCGGCTGACGCCCGCCGAGGACCGCTGGACGATCCCGCCACTGCTCGGGCACGACGCCGCGACGGCCGCCGACGCCGACATCGTCGTGCGGTACGACCACCCGGACCGGCCGGCGATGCACGCTGCCGGTGCGGTCGGCGGGGACCGGCGAGCCGGGCGGGGGCGATGAACCCGTGACCGGGCGGGGGCGATGAACCCGTGACCGGGCGGGCCCGGAGGCCGGACAGCCGGAAGACCGCACACACGTGCCGCCTGGTCGAGCCCGGGCCGGCGACGAACGGACCCTCCGCGCGCCGCGGCCCTTGTCCCCGCCGTCAGAGCTTGTAGCCGATCGTCCGCAGCAGGGCCTTGCGGTCGGCGACATCGGCGCTCGTCTCCACGCCCACGGGCGGGTTTCCGTCGATCACCCCGGCGATGCCCCGACCGAGATCGGTCTCGGCGACGATGATCTCGACCGGGTTGGCCGTGGCGCAGAAGATGCCGCAGACCTCCGGTACCTGCTTCAACGTGTTCAGGAAGTTCACCGGGTACCCGTCCTCGACGAACACGAAGAACGAGTGACCCGCGCCCACCGCCAGGGCGTTGCGCCGGGCCAACTCGACGAGCCGGTCGTCGTTGCCGGAGAAGCGCACGAGGCGAGGCCCGGACGCCTCGCAGAACGCCACGCCGAACCGCAGGTGAGGACTCACCCCGGCCAGTGCTTCGTGCAGATCCTCGACGGTCTTGACGAAGTGGGCCTGCCCGACGACGACGTTCATGTCGTCGGGCTTGTCGATCGCCACGATGTGCAACTCCACGATCGCCTCCTCGGATGCCCTGCGGACCGACAGACGTCGCCAGTCAGTCTGCCCGGCCGCGCCCCTCGGGGCAACGATCCCGCAGTCGGCGCCGAACGGAAGCTCTACCGCCGAACCTTCGGCGGGCGTCCCGGCACGGAGCATCCCGATCCGACCGTCCGGAGGACTTTCTCCCTCGGACCCGGGCGGGTCGACCGCCGGCACCGCACGCCCACGATGCGGGGCGTGAGGACCAATGCCCCTATGCCGGTCGTCCGGGGCGGCGCATGATCGGCTCGACGCGAACGGAGGGAGCGGCCGTGACGACGAGCAGCGACGCGGTGATCCGCAAGACGGCCGGCGAACTGCGGGTTCCGCCGAACCTGTCGGACTACGAGACCACCTGCGCTCGACTCACGTGGGAGCAGGTGGCGGCGCAGATGCCGGGCCCGCCGGGCGGCGGATGCAACATCGCCTGGTCGGCGGTCGACCGGCACGCCGACGGCCCGCTGCGGGACCGGCCGGCGCTCCGGTTCCTCGCACCGGGGGACGCAACCGGCCGCATCGAGGTCACGGAGTTGTCGTACCACGACCTCGCCGACCGGGTCCGCCGCTTCACCCGCGTCCTGCGCGACCTCGGGATCGGCAAGGGCGACCGGCTGTTCGTGTTCGCCGACCGGATCCCCGAGCTGTACATCGCTGTCCTCGGCGCCCTGCGCAACGGCACGGTCGTCACCCCGCTGTTCTCGGCCTTCGGTCCCGAACCGCTGGTCACCCGCCTCGAACTCGGCTCCGCGCAGGTCTTGGTGACCACGGAGGCGCTGTACCACCGGCGCGTCGCCGCGGTGCGCGACCGGGTGCCGACCCTCGAACACGTGCTGCTCGTCGGCGACGGCGGCGCCCCCACCGACGTGCCGGGCACGCTCGACCTGAGGACACTGCTCGAGGCCGCCGAACCGGCCGCCGACCTCACCCCCACGACCGCCGACGACCCGTCGTTGCTGCACTTCACGAGCGGCACCACCGGCACCCCGAAGGGGGCGCTGCACGTGCACGGGGCCGTCGTGACGCACTACGCCACCGGCCGGTACGCCCTCGACCTGCACCCCGACGACATCTACTGGTGTACCGCCGATCCGGGGTGGGTGACGGGCACGTCGTACGGCATCGTCGCGCCGCTGCTGCACGGCGTCACCTCGATCGTCGACGAGGCGGAGTTCGACGCCGAGCGGTGGTACCGGATCCTGCAGGACCAGCAGATCAGCGTCTGGTACACCGCCCCCACCGCCGTCCGGATGCTCATGCGCGCCGGACCCGAGGTGGCGAGGCGCTACCGGTTCCCGAACCTGCGGTTCGTCGCCAGTGTCGGCGAGCCGCTGGCCCCGGACGCCGTGTGGTGGGGTACCGAGGTGCTGGGACTCCCCATCCACGACAACTGGTGGCAGACCGAGACCGGCGGCATCATGATCGCCAATACACCGGCGTTCGACATCAAGCCCGGCTCTATGGGCCGTCCGCTGCCCGGGGTCGACGCCCGGATCGTCCGCCGCGACGAGGACGGCACCGTGCACGAGGTCACCGAGCCCGACACCGAAGGGGAACTGGCGCTGCGGGCCGGCTGGCCCTCGATGTTCCGCGGCTATCTGAACCAGGACCAGCGGTACCGCAAGTGCTTCGCCGACGATCTGTACCTCACCGGGGACCTCGCGCGCCGCGACGCCGACGGATACTTCTGGTTCGTCGGCCGCGCCGACGACGTCATCAAATCCGCCGGGCATCTCATCGGACCGTTCGAGGTCGAGAGCGCGCTCGCCGAGCACCCGGCCGTCCTCGAAGCCGCCGTGATCGGTGTGCCGGACGACATCCTCGGCGAGAAGGTCAAGGCGTTCGTCGTCCTCGAACGCGGCGTGGCACCGGACGACGCGTTGCGCCGCAAGCTGATCGGGCATGCCCGCGTCAAGCTCGGTGCGGCCGTCGCCCCGAAGGAACTCACCTTCGTCGACTCGCTGCCGCACACCCGCAGCGGCAAGACGCTGCGCCGGTTGCTCAAAGCCCGCGAACTCGGCCTCGCCGAAGGCGACACCTCGACGCTCGAGACCCCGGAGGTGGCCGGATGACCAGCGACCGGATCGGCGCTCACGCCGCCGGATTCCCCTACGACCGCGAGTTCGCGCTCCGGCTGCTGGCCGACATGCTGCGCATCCGGCGGATGGAGGAGAAGGCCGCCGAACTCTACGGCGCCGGCAAGATCCGCGGATTCCTGCACCTGTACGTGGGGGAGGAGGCCGTGGCAGTCGGGGCCCTGCACGCACTCGATCGCGGCGACACCGTCGTCGGTACCTACCGTGAACACGGGCACGCCCTCATCCACGGGTTGTCCATGAACGCGATCATGGCCGAGATGTTCGGCAAGCAGGAAGGCTGCTCCCGCGGTCGCGGCGGGTCGATGCACCTGTTCGACGCCGCCACCCGCTTCTACGGCGGCAACGCGATCGTCGGTGGCGGCCTGCCGCTGGCGGTGGGCCTGGCGCTGGCCGACAAGATGCAGTCGGCCCCGAGGGTCACCGCCTGCTTCTTCGGCGAGGGAGCGATGGCCGAGGGCGCGTTCCACGAAGCGCTCAACCTCGCGGCCCTGTGGCAGCTGCCGGTCCTGTTCTGCTGCGAGAACAACCTGTACGCCATGGGCACCGCCCTGGCCCGGTCCGAATCGCAGACCGACCTGTGCGCCAAGGCCGCCGCGTTCGGTGTCCCCACCCTCCGGACGGACGGGATGGACGTGCTCGCCGTCCACGAGACGACCCGGGCCGGGGTCTCCCACGTCCGCAGTACCGGCGGACCGATGTTCGTCGAGTTCCAGACCTACCGATTCCGCGCCCATTCGATGTTCGATCCCGAACTCTACCGGGACAAGGCCGAGGTCGAACGCTGGAAGGAACGCGGCCCCATCCACACGTTCTCCGCGCGGCTGAAGGCGCTGAATCTGCTGACCGAGGAACAGTTCCTGCACCTCGACGCGCAGGCCACGGCCGAGGTCGACGCCGCCGTCGCCTTCGCCGAGGCCGGCACCTGGGAGCCGGAGTCCGACCTCCTGCGCGATGTGACCACACCGGCCGGGGAGGCGCCGTGAAACTCAGCTATCGCGAAGCCCTGCGCGCCGCCCTGCACGACGCGCTCAGCACCGATCCGCGAGTGTTCCTGATGGGGGAGGACATCGGGCGGTACGGCGGCACGTACGCCGTGACCAAGGGCCTGCTCGAGGAGTTCGGACCCGAACGCATCCGGGACACCCCACTGTCGGAACTGGGGTTCGTCGGCGCGGGCATCGGGGCGGCCCTCGGCGGGATGCGGCCCGTCGTCGAGATCATGACCGTCAACTTCAGCCTGCTCGCCCTCGATCAGATCGTGAACACCGCCGCCGCGCTGCGCCACATGTCGGGCGGCCAGTTCTCCGTGCCGATCGTGATCCGCATGGCCACCGGGGCCGGACGGCAACTGGCCGCGCAGCACTCGCACAGCCTCGAGGCGTGGTACGCACACATCCCCGGCATCCGGGTCCTGGCCCCGGCAACCGTGCAGGACGCCCGCGGAATGCTCGCCCCCGCCCTGGCGGATCCGGACCCGGTCGTCGTGTTCGAGCACGCCCTGCTCTACAACACCACCGCCGACGTCGACCCCGACGAACCGGTCGACATCGACCGCGCGCGGGTGCTCCGGCCCGGCGGCGACGTGACCCTCGTCGCCTACGGCGGCACCGTCGGCAAGGCCCTCGCCGCCGCGGAAACGCTCGCGGGCAGCGGCATCGAGGCCGAGGTCGTCGACCTGCGGGTGCTGCGTCCGCTCGACACCGCCACCGTCGTGGACTCCGTCCGCCGCACCCATCGGGTGGTGGTCGTCGACGAAGGCTGGCGCAGCGTCGGCCTCGCCGCCGAAGTGACCACCCGGATCGTCGAGGAGGCGTTCTACGACCTGGACGCGCCCGTGGCCCGGGTGTGCAGCGAAGAGGTGCCGGTGCCCTACGCCCGGCACCTGGAACAGGCGGCGATCCCGCAACCGGAGAAGATCGTCGCCGCCGTGCTGGCGTTGACGGGCGAGAACTGAGGAGGCGACGTGTTCGAGTTCACCCTGCCGTCCCTCGGCGCCGACATGGACGAGGGCACCCTGACCGAATGGCGCGTCGCACCCGGTGACACGGTCGAGCGGGGCCAGGTGATCGCCTCGGTGGACACCGCGAAGGCGGAGGTCGAGGTCGAGATCTGGCGGGACGGGGTCGTCCACCGGCTGCTCGCGCAGCCGGGCGTGCCCCTGCCGGTCGGCGCGGCGATGGCCACGATGCTCGAACCCGGGGAGGACGCTCCGCCCGTCGACGGGATCCCGGCGTCCGAGGCCCCGGCTGCGACACCCGTCCCCGCACCGGCTGTGGCGGCCCCCGTTCCCGCGCCCGCCGGTGCGGCCCCCGCCACCCGGCCCGCGCCGGCCGCGCGGCGGCGGATCTCGCCGGCCGCCCGCCGGCAGGCCCGGGCGCTGGGCGTCGACCTCGACACCGTGACCGGCACCGGGCCCTGGGAGTCGGTGACGATCGAGGACGTCGATCGGGCGGCGGCCGCCCGTACCGCGGTCGCATCCGCCGCCCCGGCGCCCCCGCCCGCCGCGGCTCCGGCGAAGACCCCCGTCGACAAGGCCGCCGAGATGCGCCGCGCCATCGCATCCGCGATGGGACGGTCCAAGCGGGAGATCCCGCACTACTACCTCTCGGAGCAGATTCCGCTCACACGCGCCCTCGACTGGCTCACCGACTACAACGCGCAACGGCCGGTCACCGAGCGCGTCCTGCTTGCGGCGCTGCTGATCAAGGCGGTCGCGCTGGCCACCCGGCGCTGTCCGGAGATGAGCGGATTCTGGACCGACGACGAGTTCCACCCGGCCCCGGCCACACACGTGGGGGTGGCGGTCTCCCTGCGCCAGGGTGGGCTGATCGCCCCGGCGATCCACGACGTCGCCGACCTCGCCCTGCCCGAACTCATGGCGGCTCTCGCCGACCTCGTCAAGCGCGCCCGGGCCGGATCGTTGCGCAGCTCGGAGATGTCCGACCCCACCGTCACCGTGACCAACCTCGGGGAGGAGAGCGTGGAGTCGGTGTACGGGGTGATCTACCCGCCGCAGGTCGCGCTGGTCGGTTTCGGCAAGCCGACACGGCGCCCGTGGGTCGACGGCGACACCGTGCGGCCCGTATCGGCGGTCACCGCGACCCTGGCCGCCGACCATCGGGTCAGCGACGGCCGGCGCGGCGCCCTGTTCCTGACCGAGATCGCCGAACTGCTCCAGCACCCCGAACGACTGTGAGGTGAGATCGTGACCACCGACGAGACCGCTACCGGCGAACCCGCCGACCTCCGCGCCGCCGTCGTCGCCGCGATCGCCGACGTCGCCCCCGAGATCGAGGATCTCGAACTGGCGGGGGACCGGCCGCTGCGCCAACAGGTCGACCTCGACTCGATGGACTGGCTGAACGTGCTGATCGGCCTGCGATCGTCGCTCGGAGTGGACATCCCCGAGGCGGACTACGCGCACCTGAGCACGCTCGACGGTCTCGTCGACTATCTGGCGCAGCGCCTCGGCCAGTGAACCCCCCGGATCGGGTCCCCGACCGCCCGGCCGGGTGCATGCTGGGGAGTGCAACGACCGACGAGGATGCAGTCGTGGACGGGGACATGGCCGGGAACAACCCTCTGTGTGGGCGAGTCGGAGAGATCGCCGTGGCGCTACGGAGGCTGTCCGACTCGCTCGACGAGGGCGACGAGCTGCCCGAACTCCTGCGGCGGCTCGTCGGCAACGTCGTGAAGATCGTGCCCGACGCCGGGAGCGCAGGGGTGACGGTGGTACGGGACGGTCGGCTCGAGACCGAGGTCTGCAGCAATCCGCTGGTCTACGAACTCGACCACGCGCAGTTCCTCGCCGGTGCAGGGCTGTGCCTCGACGCGGCGCGGAGCGGCCGGGTGGTCCGCGCGGACCGCGCGGAGACGCGGCGACGCTGGCCGGAATTCGCGGAGCGCGCGGAACAGTTCGGGACGGCGAGCTCACTGGCCGCCCCCCTGCGGATCGACGAGGAGACAGCCGGCTCGTTCAACCTCTACAGCGAGCACGACCACGGATTCGACTCGCTGGACGAGACGCTGGTGGAGGTGTTCACGACGGCTGTGGAAACCGCGCTGCGGCAGGCCCGACGCGGTGCCCGCGCCCGGGCGGAGATCGCGCAACTCGGTCGCGCCCTGCGGTCGCGTCCGACGATCGACCGCGCGGTCGGGATCGTCATGGCCGCTCGCGGACTGACCGCCGAGGAGGCCTTCGCCGTGCTGGTGCGGCAGTCGCAGCACGAGAACGTCAAGCTGCGCGACATCGCGGCCCGCCTCGTCGCCCGGCCCGTCCCCACCGGTCGGCCCCCACGCCCGGGGCCGTGACCGGGCGGGGCCCACCCGGTGAGGTGCGGCCCGCCGCCGATTCGGGAAAAACCCCGAAAGCGAGGTTTCGCCGGTGTGCCCGGAGGTATCACTCCGACAGCCGCAGCCGATCCGGCTCCGGTCACGTGTTCGAACGAAAGGAGCCGGCCATGGCCGAGCACGCAGGACGAACTATGACCCGGACACCGGTGCAGACAGCCGCCCTCGCTGTCGGCGTGGTGTTCCTCCTCGTCGGCATTCTCGGGTTCATTCCCGGAATCACGACCAACTACGACACCATGACGTTCGCCGGACACGAGTCCGAGGCCCTCCTGCTCGGGATCTTCGAAGTCTCGATCCTCCACAACATCGTGCATCTGCTCTTCGGCGTGGCGGGCGTCGCGATGGCCCGCACGGTGGGTGCCGCCCGGTCCTACCTCATCGGCGGCGGCATCATCTACCTGGTGCTGTGGCTCTACGGCCTGATCATCGACAAGGACAGCTCGGCCAACTTCGTGCCGGTCAACTCCGCCGACGACTGGCTGCACTTCGTTCTCGGGGTGGGCATGATCGCCCTCGGCTACCTCCTCCCCCGCCGGACCACGACGCACCGCGCCGTGCCCGGTACCCGCTGACCGTCACCCCTCGACCGCCGGTCCTCGCCGCTCGCGGCGAGGACCGGCCGCGTTTCGCACCACCCCGCCGACGGACACGCGGCGATCGGCCTCGACCGCGGCGCGCCTGCCGAGCGGCGTTCACCTCCGCGGCCCGCTCCGGCGACGCTGGACCACCACGTAGACGACCACTCCGACCAGAATGAGAATTCCCAGAATTTCCATGACCGTCGGATACCCGCCGTGCCCGAGGTGAAGCAGCACGGTCCGGAGCCGCAGCGAAACTCGTGGCGAGGACCGCGCGGTCGGTCGCGTCGCAGTGGTCGACCGCCGAATCGGCGTCGCGCACCCGGAACGGGGGCCACAATCGTCCGCATGGATCGCGCGATGGCGCGGCAGACGGGAGTGGCGACCGATGGAGTGGGGAAATGTACTCGTCGACAGCGCCTGGTGGACGCTGAAGGCGTATGTGATCACAGCGGTGGTGTTCGTCGTCGTGGTGGCGCTGCTCGCACGGGCAACCCACTGGGGGCGGCAGTGGTGGCGCATCGCGCAGCCCTACTTCGATCCCCGCCGTGGCCTCGGCCCGCTCGGACTCGTGGCCCTGGTTCTGCTGTTCACCGTCTTCGCGGTGCGGGTCAACGTGCTGTTCTCGTACTGGTACAACGACTTCTACACCGCGATCCAGAATCTCGACGAGGCGGCGTTCTGGCGGTTCATGCGGGTGTTCGCCGTGCTCGCCACCATTCACGTGGCGCGCAGCCTCGTCGCGTACCTGCTCGGCCAGACCCTCGACATCCACTGGCGCACCCACCTGAACAACCGGCTCGTCGACACCTGGCTCGACACCGGCGCGTTCTACCGGGACCGGTTCGTCGATCCGCCCGTGGACAACCCCGACCAGCGCATCCAGGTCGACGTCACCGATTTCGTCACCACCACCCGCATCCTGTCGATGGGAGCGGTCACCGCGGTGCTGTCCATCGTCAGCTTCACCGGCATCCTGTGGGACCTGTCGGGCCCGATCACCGTCTTCGGCACCGAGATCCCCCGTGCCATGGTGTTCCTGGTCTATCTCTACGTGCTGGTCACCACCGCGGTGGCGTTCTGGATCGGCCGGCCGCTGATCCGCCTGAACTTCCTCAACGAGAAGCTCGGCGCCACCTACCGCTACGCCCTGGTCCGCGTCCGCGAGTACGGCGAGAACATCGCCTTCTACCGTGGGGAGGGTGTCGAGCGGGGTGGCCTGCTGAGCCGATTCGCCGCGGTGATCCGCAACTGGTGGCGGATCGTGTTCCGGATCCTGAAGTTCGACGGCTTCAACCTGACCGTCAACCAGATCGCGGTGATCTTCCCGTTCCTCATCCAGGGGCCGCGACTGTTCGCCGGACAGATCACCCTCGGCGACGTGATGCAGACCGGCAACGCCTTCGGCCAGGTCCACGAATCGCTGTCCTTCTTCCGCGAGTCCTACGACGACTTCGCCGCGTTCCGGGCCACCACCATCCGGCTCAACGGATTGCTCGACGCCACCGAGCAGGCGGCGAAGCTGCCCGTCCTCGTCGCGACCGAGCAGGGCGACACACTCGACATGCACGGTCTCGACGTCCGGACCCCGTCCGGCCGTCCCCTCGTGACCGGCCTCGACATCGACATCCCGCCCGGCGAGGCCCTGCTCGTGCGCGGCGCTTCCGGCAGCGGCAAGACGACGTTGCTGCGCTCCCTCGCCGGGCTCTGGCCGTACGCACACGGCCGGATCGCGCGTCCGATCGGCGACGCGCTGTTCCTGTCCCAGGATCCCTACGTGCCGCTCGGGACGCTGCGCGAAGCCCTGTCCTACCCTCGTCCGCCGATGCCCGACGACGCGCAACTCGGCGAGGTGCTCGACCGCGTGCACCTCGGGCACCTGACCGAACGTCTCGACGACGACACCGACTGGGCGCGCGTGCTCTCGCCCGGGGAGCAGCAGCGCCTCGGCTTCGCACGAGTCCTGCTGGCCCGGCCGCGCACGGTGTTCCTCGACGAGGCCACCGGCGCCGTGGACGAAGGGCTCGAACACGCGCTCTATCGCACCCTCCGCGAGGCCCTGCCGGACAGCGTCATCGTCAGCGTCGGGCACCGCAGCACCCTCGACACGTTCCACGACCGGGTCCTCGAACTGCAGGGGGAGGGACGCTGGACGGTCACCGAGAGCGTCCGCTGAGACCCGGCCGCCCGGCGAATCTGCCCGACTCGGGTCCACACCGCGCGGCGACCGAACTACGCTGAAGGATCGGTGACCTCGATGCCGGCGACGGCCGACGGGAACGGCCGGCAGTGGCACCGGTGCCCGGTCCCGGGCCGGAATGCGCGTGCGCCAGCCGAGGAGGACACCATGCACCACGGAACTTCCCGCCGGCGGCGCCCGCATCGGTCGGTCACCACCCTGATGTCCCTTCCCGGATCCGCGCTGCGGGGCGGCGTCCGGGTCGCGGCCGCCGGTGCCGGCGTCGCCCTCGACGCCGCCGTCGTCGGCGCCGCCACGGCGGCAGGCGTCGGGACGGCGTTGCTCCGTGCCCCCGTCGCCGCGGTCGCCGCGCCGGCCCCCGCGGCGATCCTCCATCTCGTCGCCGACGTCGCCCGGGAAGCGGGCAGCGGACGCCCCGCCCGGCGCTGCGCGGCGAACGGTGCCCGAACCTGGATCGAAGTCCGGGGCCTCGACGGCCCGGACGGCGCGGCGCTCGGCGACCGGGTCCTCGCCGCGATCCGGGCCACCCCGGGCGTGGCCACGGCCGAACTGCACCGCCCCTGGTGCCGCCTCGTGGTGTCCACGGACCCGGACGGACCTACGGACCGCGCCCTACGGCGCATCGTCGAGCGCGTCGAAACCGACTGTGTTGCAACCGAACACTGTGTCCCAACCGACGACTCCGCCGCCACCGAACACCCCGCCGCCCCGCCCGGGCTGCCCGGCGACGACGTCCTGCTCGTCCGGCGGGGCGTGTCCGCGGCCACCGCCGTCACCGGGCTGGTACTGACCGCGACGGGACGCCGTCTGCGCCTGCCGCGCCTGCCCGGCGCCGCAGCCGCCCCGGTGCTCGTGTCGGACTATCACCCCCGCATCCGCGCCCTCGTCGAATCCGCACTGGGGACCGGCAGGGCGGACCTGCTGCTGGCCGCCGGGACCACCGTGCTGCACACCCTGACCCTCGCACCGGCGTCGGCCGCCGTCGAAGTCGTCACCCGGACCGTCCTCGTGGGCGAGACACTGGCGATGCGGCGCGCCTGGCGCGACTTCGAACCGGAACTCGCCGCTCACGCGGCCGTGGCCCACTGCCCACATCGTCCGGCCCGTCCCACCGAACCGGCGGCCGGAGTGGTCGAGCGCTACACCGACCGCGCCGGCTGGGCCGGACTCGCCGGCGCGGCAGCGGCCGGGATGCTGACCGGCAAACCCGCCACCGCCGGCACCGCGGCGCTCGTCGCCGTCCCCAAGGCCATCCGCACCGCGCGGGAATCCTTCGCCGCCACCCTCGCCCGCGGGCTCGCCGCCCGCGGAGTGCTGACTCTGCGCCCGGACGTGCTGCGCCGTCTCGACCAGGTCGACGCGCTCGTCGTCGACCCCCGCGCCCTATACACCTCCGCCCTCACGGTGACGCGACTGAACGGCGTCCCCGACCGCGACCGCAGCGCGGTGTGGGACCGGGCTCGGGCGGCGGTCGACCGTGGCATCGTGACCGCCGGCCGGCACCCCGTCTCCGCCGTGCCGGACGCGCCCGGGCACCTTCCCGCCGACGCACAGGTACTGATCGGACCGGTCCACGACCGCTACGCCTCCGCCGTGCTCGCCGCCGCCCGACGCGCGGGGATCGCCGTGGTCTCCGCGGAGGACGAGGCGATGGGATCACTGCGGAACGGCTTCGACCGTCTCGAACCCGTCGCCGAGTCGATGGACACGACCCTGTTCGACGTCGTCGACAAGCTGCAACGCGACGGCTGCACCGTCGCGGTCCTCACCGTCGAGGCAGCGCAGGCTCTCGGTCTGGCCGACGTGGGCCTCGGTGTCCTCCGCGACGGGCACCGCCCACCCTGGTCGGCGGACGTGATGATTCGCGATCTGACCGGCGCGTGGCGGATCCTGCACGCGCTCCCGGCCGCGCGGACCGCAAGCCGGCGCGGCGTGGAGATCGCCCGCGACGCGTCCGCCCTCGGGACGTTGCTCATGGTGCCCGGCGTGCCCGGCAGCGGTCCGGAGTCGGTCACCGCCGGCGCCGCGGCCGGGTTGTGGGCCGGAACGTCGGCGGCCCGCGCCGCGCTGGCCGCGCCGCTGCCGCAACCACGTTCGGCCCACGACTGGCATGCCCTTCCGGTGGACGAGGTCTGCGCGCTCCTCCCCGCACCGGGCGACCTGCTCACGCCCGCAGCGGACTCCGGGTGGCGAGCGCGGACCCGGATGCGCGTGGTGCGGGGCGTCCGGCGGGTCGGTGTCCGTCCGCTCGGATCCGCGGCCGACTTCACCCGGGCCGTGCGCACCGAACTGGCGGACCCGCTGACGCCGGTCCTCGCCACGGGCTCCGCGGCGAGCGCGGTGCTCGGATCGCCGCTCGATGCCGTACTCGTCGGATCCGTACTGCTGCTCAACGCCGCGCTTTCGGCCGCCCAGCGTCTGCGCGCCGAACGTCTTCTGAAAAGGCTTCTGGCGGTGCAAGACCCACCTGCCCGCCGCGTCGTCGGCCCGCGCGGGGACCGGCGGTACGTCGGGGTCCCCGCGGCCGGGCTGCGCCCCGGACACGTCGTCGAGGTCCGTCCGGGCGAGGTCGTGCCCGCGGACGGGCGCATCGTCCACGCCGACGGGGTCGAGGTCGACGAGTCGGCCCTGACCGGGGAGTCGCTTCCGGTCGCCAAGCAGAGTGAATCGACGCCGGGGGCGCCGCTGGCCGAACGCGCCTGCATGCTCTACGCGGGCACCACCGTGCTCACCGGCACCGCGGTGACGATCGTGACGGCGGTGGGAGGGGCCACCGAGGCCCGTCGCGCCACCGCGATGGCGCCCGCACAGGTCCGGGAAGTGGGGCTGCAGGCACGCCTGAGCACCCTCACCCGCCGCGCGCTGCCCGTCAGCCTCGGCGGCGGCGTACTCGTTGCCGCACTGGGGTTGCTGCGCGGCACCGGAATCCGCGCGGCAGTGACCAGCGGTGTGGCGGTCACCGTCGCGGCCGTGCCGGAAGGGCTGACCCTCGTAGCCACCCTCGCTCAGGTCGCATCCGCCCGCCGGCTCACCAAGCGCTCGACCCTCGTGCGCGCACCCCGCTCGATCGAGGCCCTCAGCCGTGTCGACGTCGTCTGCTTCGACAAGACGGGCACACTCAGCGAGAACCGTCTGCGAGTCGTCACGGTCGAAGCCGCCCCCGGCTTCACCCGGCAGGACGTGCTGGCCTACGCCGCCCGCACCGGCATCCCGGCGAACGGGGGAGCGCCCGAGCACGCCACCGACGTCGCGATCGTCGAGTCCGCGCATGCCGCCGCCGTCGCGGACCGGGCCGCCGAACGGACCGCCCACCTGCCGTTCCGGTCCGGCCGGGCCTACGCTGCCGCGATCGCCGGAAACCACCTGGCGGTCAAGGGCGCCCCGGAGACGATGCTCGGTGCCTACGGTGACGACAGCCCCGAACTCCGGGAGCGGGTGCACGCCCTGGCCGCCGAGGGCCTACGGGTGATCGCGGTGGGGCAGCGTGACCTGAACCACTCCGAAACCGATTGGGCGACGGACGATCCCGATGCCCTCGCGGAACTGTGCGGGAACGGGCTGCGGCACGTCGGGCTGATCGGATTGTCCGACACACCGCGGGCCGACGCGGCCGGATTGCTGCCCGCGCTGCTCGAGCAGGGCGTCGCCGTCCGGCTCGTCACCGGCGACCACCCGGTGACCGCCGTCGCGATCGCCGCCGAACTGGGCCTGCCCGTCGGCACGGATCAGGTACTCAGTGGTGCGGAATGGGACGGGCTCTCGCACACCGAACGAAAGCACGCCGTGGAGCAGTGCCTCGTCTTCGCGCGGATGTCCCCCGAGCACAAGGTGCAGATCGTGCAAACCCTCGAACACGCCGGACACGTGTGCGCCATGGTCGGCGACGGCGCCAACGACGCCGCCGCGATCCGCGCCGCGAGCGTCGGAATCGGCGTGGCTTCCCACGGCAGCGACCCCGCGCGCGGCGCGGCCGACGTCGTGCTGCTCGAGGGGCGCGTCGCGGGTCTGCTCGACGCGCTCGACGAGGGCCGCGTGCTGTGGCAGCGGGTCCAGGCCGCCGTGGCGGTCCTGCTCGGCGGCAACGCGGGTGAGGTCGCGTTCGCGCTACTCGGCAGCCTGGTCACCGGCCGCTCCCCGCTCAATGCCCGGCAGCTGCTGCTGGTGAACATGCTCACCGACGCGCTCCCGGCAGCGGCCCTGGCCGTCAGTACCCCCCGCATCGACGGCTCCGGTCCCGCGCCGCGGCCCGACGAGTCCGCGCTCCTGCACACCGTGGCCGTCCGCGGCGCCACTACCGCGGCCGCGGCCACCGCGGCCTGGGCCATGGCACGGATGACGGGCTCGAACGCGCGTGCATCGACGGTGGCGCTCGTCGCGCTCGTGGGCGCTCAGCTCGGGCAGACCCTGCTCGACTCGCGCAGCCCCCTCGTCGTCGGCACCGTCCTCGGCTCGCTCGCCGTGATGGCCGCACTGATCAGCACGCCGGGGGTGAGCGGACTGCTGGGCTGCGTGCCGATCGGCCCGGTGGGGTGGACCCAGGCACTCGGGTGCGCGGGAGCAGCCACCGTGCTCGCCGCCGTCGCCTCGACCGCCGCGCAACGGCTACCGGCGATCGGCGCGGTGGTGACGTCGGTGCTTGCGCCGCGAGAACCCGGAGACGCTTCCGAGACCCCGGCAGCCACGGACCCTCGGGTCGCGCCGGCAGGGGGAGAGAAGTAGTCGCGAGGCCGGCCGACGCGCTCGCCGTGCGTACCACGCGGGGCGCCGAGTTCACCGCCGGACCCCCGGGCCGTCCATCCGTCGACCTACATGTTCGCCCGCCGGCCTGGTACACCGTCGACACCCGACCCGGCCGGACCCCACGCCGAGGGGAGTCCGTGCATGGATCTCGAGGCGCGCTGATCGATGCTCGGTGGCCACACCGTGCCCTGGGCACCCCGTCCACACCGTGCCCTGGGCACCCCGTCCACACCGTGCCCTGGGCACCCCGTCCACACCGTGCCCTGGGCACCCCGTCCACACCGTGCCCTGGGCACCCCGTCCACACCGTGCCCTGGGCACCCCGTCCACACCGTGCCCTGGGCACCCCGTCCACACAGCGCCCTGGGCACCCGGCGACATGCCGATGAGGTCGACGCCGCTCGATCCGGCCCGTGGGCAATGGCCTCGAACACAAAGGGCCGGCACTGAGACGTGCCGCACATGATTTCCTATCAACCATTGAGAGTTCCGTAGCGACGCCGCATCCGAGCCGGTGATGCTTCTTGTCGCTCCGCGGGCACTGTTCCCCGGTGCCCGGCATCCCTCCAACGCAAGGAGATTCGCGTGGAACTCGATCTGCGCCACCGTATCGCCACCGGCCCCATGAGTCGGTTCCAGTGGACAGCGGTCGCACTGTGTGTAGCGCTGAACGTGCTCGACGGTTTCGACGTCCTCGTCATGGCCTTCACCTCCCAATCCGTCTCGCAGGAGTGGGGCATCTCAGGATCGGTCCTGGGTCTGCTGCTCAGTGCGGGCTTGTTCGGAATGGCGATCGGTTCGATCGCCCTCGCGCCGTGGGCGGATCGTGTGGGTCGCCGGACCATGATCCTCGTCTGCCTGACTCTGTCGTCCACCGGCATGCTGATCTCGGCGGTGAGCCAGAACGCCGGCCAACTCGGCGCGCTGCGCGTGCTCACCGGTATCGGCATCGGTGGAATCCTGGCCAGCAGCAATGTCATCTCCAGTGAGTTCGCGTCGAATCGCTTTCGCGGCCTGGCCGTGACCCTCAACTCCACCGGCTACGCGGTCGGGGCGACACTCGGGGGCGTGGTGGCCGTGGTCCTGCAGAGTTCGTCCGGTTGGCGTTCGGTATTCCTCTTCGGCGGTGTGTGCACCGCGGCCCTGATCCCGCTCGTCTGGTTCCGGCTGCCGGAGTCCCTCGACTTCCTGTTCGCCCGCCGCCCGGCGAACGCACTCGAGCGCATCAATTCGTTCGCAGTCCGCGCGGGCCACTCGCCGGTGAGCGCGCTGCCCCCGGCCCCTGCCACTGCCGATGCCCGGAAGCGCGGTGTCGGACCGACCGCCCTGCTCGTCCCGGGACAGCGTCGGAACACCCTGTTGATCTGGGGTGCCTTCTTCCTGACGATGTTCGGTTTCTACTTCGTGACGAGTTGGACGCCGAAGCTGCTGGTGGAGGCCGGGATGTCCGCGACGCAGGGGATCACCGGCGGTGTGCTGCTCAATCTGGGCGGCATCTTCGGCACCGCCCTCCTCGGCGTGCTGACAGTCCGGTTCCGCCTCGGACGCGTCCTGGTCGGATACCTGGTCGCGTCGGCGATCCTGCTCGCCGTATTCGTGCCTGCCATGGGGACCGTCGCGGTGGGCTTCGTCCTCGGTGCAGCGATCGGCGTCGTCGTGAACGGCTGCATCGGCGGGCTCTACGCGCTGACCCCGGCCGTGTACTCGCCTTCCCTGCGCGCTACCGGCATGGGCTGGGGCATCGGCGTCGGACGCATCGGCGCGATCATGTCACCGATCGTCGCGGGTGGGTTCCTCGACGCCGGATGGACCGCGACCCAGCTGTACCTGCTTGTCGCCGTCGCTTTCCTGGGTGCAGGGGTGGTGGTCTCCGTTGTTCGTGTCACGGCGCGAAGCGGCGTGACTACCGTCGAGGGTGAACTCACCATCGTGTGAGTCCGGGCGGCCGTGGAGAGGAGTGGGCGTGGCGCGAGTTCCCACGGGAGAGTCTGTGCTTGCCCGCGCGGCACGCGTCATCGAGGCGTTCGGCATCGACGATTCCACGCTGACGGTCTCCGAGATCGCCCGGCGCGCAGGCCTGCACGTCGCCACCGCCTCCCGGCTGATCGAGGAACTCGTCCGGTGCGGATGGCTCGAACGTGACGGTCGTCGAGTGCGGGTCGGGGTGCGCCTGTGGGAGGTGGCTTCACGGTCGTCACCCACGGTGAGCCTGCGGGAGGCGGCGCGTCCGTTCATGGAGGACCTGCACGCGGTGGTCGACCAGCACACCCAGCTGGCGGTCCGGGAGGGCACCGAGGTGCTGTTCCTGGAACGACTCACCGCGCGCGGGGCAGCCGTCAACTTCACGCGCGTCGCCGGTCGGCTACCACTGCACGCCTCCTCGTCCGGGCTCGTGCTGCTCGCGCACAGTCCGGTCGAGGTGCAGGACGAGGTGATGAACGCGCCGATGCGCGCCTTCACCGAGCACACCATCCACACCCCCCGGGATCTGCGTGCTGCGCTGGCGCAGATCCGCAGACAGGGATACGCGCTCTGCGCGGGCCACCTCCACCCCGACACCACCGGCGTGGCGGTCCCCGTCCGCGGGGCGTCCGAGGAGGTCGTCGCCGCACTGGGGTTGATCGTGCCGAACGACCCCTCCGCTTACGCGCAGATCCCGGCACTGCAGGCCGCCGCTCGAGGCATATCCCGAGTGATCTCCCACCCGACGCCGCCGAGCCGGTAACCCGCCGCACACATTTTCTCTCAATGATCGAGAAACGTCTGGTGTGAACTTCACGGTCCGGACCATCCTCGATCCGACGACGAGACAGAGGAGTTTGTCGTGTCCGATCACATTGCCGCCACGGAGTCGGCTGTGCGAGTCATTGCGAAAGAGTCTGCGGCACAGGGTGTTACTGCCCTGACGCTCGCCCATCCCGACGGTAGGCGCCTGCCGGACTGGGCGCCGGGTGCGCACATCGACCTGATGCTGCCCAACGGACTCACCCGCCAGTACTCGCTGTGCGGCGACCGCTGGGACGCCCACACCTACCGCGTCGCCGTGCTACGCGAGCCGCACGGCCGCGGGGGGTCGGTGTACATCCACGATCACTTGGCCGTCGGCGATCTCGTCGGTATCGGCGGTCCCCGCAACAATTTCCGGATGGTGCCCTCGTCGCGGTACCTGTTCCTCGCCGGCGGCATCGGCATCACCCCACTGCTGCCGATGATCCGGCAAGCAGACTCGATCGCCGCCGACTGGCACCTCCTCTACGGCGGCCGTACCCGTGACACGATGGCATTCGGCGACGAACTCGCGCGGTACGGCGAGCGGGTCTCCCTCGTCCCCCAGGACCAGAAGGGTCGACTCGACCTCGACGTCGCCACCGAAGCCGCGGCGGCCGGCGCGAAGGTGTACGCGTGCGGTCCGGTACCGCTGCTCGATGCGCTCACGACCCGCGCCACGTCCTGGCCGAAGGGCGCGTTGCGGCTCGAACGCTTCGTCCCTCGGGAGCAGCCGGCCCCGGTCCGCAACAGCCCCTTCGACATCGAACTGGCCAGGTCGGGCCGCACGATCTCCGTCACGCCGCAGCAGAGCGTGCTCGACGCGCTGCGGGCAGCCGGTGTGGGCGTGCTCTCGTCGTGTCGCGAAGGCACCTGCGGAACTTGTGAGACCACGGTCCTGGCCGGAGAGCCCGACCACCGCGACTCCGTACTCGACGACGGCGAACGAGCGGCCGTGGACTGCATGCTCGTCTGCGTTTCGCGATCGTGCTCCGACCGCCTGGTACTCGACCTCTGACCACCTCACCAAGGGATCTCGCCATGACAACTCTCGCACCGACCGGAACACCGATCAGCGACGCCGACCCGTTCGACCTCGATGTTCTCGACAACCCCCTACCGTTCCAGGAGGAACTTCGCGAGGCCGGGCCCGTCGTCCGCCTCGACCGTCTCGGCGTGTTCGGCATGGGTCGTTACGAGCAGGTGCACGCCGCCCTCACCGACTGGCAGTCGTTCCAGTCCGCCGCGGGTGTCGGACTGAGCAACTTCCGTTACGAGAAGCCCTGGCGGCCACCGAGCCTGCTGCTCGAGGCGGACCCGCCGCACCACGACGCCCCCCGTGCGCTCCTCACCCGCATCCTCGGTCCCCGCGCGCTGCGCACGCTCCGGAACGCCTGGATCGACGACGCCGAGGATCTGGTCGACGAGATCCTGACCCGAGGAACCGAACTCGATGCCGTCACCGACCTGGCCGCGGCGTTCCCGCTGCGGGTGTTCCCGGACGCCGTCGGTATACCCGACGCCGGGCGGGAGAATCTGCTGCCGTACGGGGACCACACCTTCAATGCCTTCGGCCCCGCCAACAGCCTGGTCGACCGGGGTATCTCGCGGATCCGAGATCTGTCGGCCTGGGTCAACGCCCAGTGCGTGCGCGACGTCCTGACCGAGGGCGGTTTCGGAGCGCAGATCTGGGCCGCGGCGGATCGCGGTGACATCACCCACGACCAGGCACCCCTGATTGTTCGGTCGCTCCTCACCGCAGGGGTCGACACGACCGTCAACGGGCTGGCTGCCGTACTGTACGCGTTCGCTACCCACCCCGAGCAATGGCGAGCGGTGCGGGCGAATCCGTCGCTGGCGCGGACCGCGTTCGACGAGGCGGTGCGCTGGGAGTCGCCCGTGCAGACCTTCTTCCGCACCGCCACCCGCGACATCGAGATCGGCGGCACCGTCATCCCCGACGGCCACAAGGTTCTGCTGTTCCTCGGCGCGGCCAACCGTGACCCCCGACGCTGGGAGCGGCCCGACGCGTTCGACCTCGCGCGCGACCCGTCCGGTCACGTCGGGTTCGGGATGGGCATCCACCAGTGTGTCGGCCAGCACGTCGCGCGTCTCGAATCGGAGGCGCTACTCACGGCGCTGGCCACACGGGTCGAGTCGATCGAGGTCGACGGTCCGGTGCACCGGCACCTGAACAACACCCTCCGCTCGTGGCGGTCGGTGCCGATCCGCGTCCGACTCGCGTGAGCGACGAGGCACAGAGACACCGTGACCCGCGAGTTCGATCGGCCGACCACCGACACCCGGCGGCTCACCGAGTGACCCTTCGGGTTCGGCCTGACACGCCGAGCCGGGCGGTTGTCACCGACGCCGGCGGCGTCAGTTGTCACCGACGCCGCCGGTGTCAGTCGTCGACGACGACCACCACACCGGCGCGCATCAGCACGGCGTACAGCTCGCACAGCGGGGGAGTGAGCAGCCGGACCACGGCGCCGACCACCGCATCCGGGCCCACTGCGACCATCGGGTTCGACATGCCTCGACCGTAGGGACGCCGGATGAACCGAAGTTGACGAACGAGGAAAGAACGGTCGACGAATCGTCCGCGCGGGGGACCTCGCCGGACGACGGCGCGGACACGGAGACGACGTCCGCGGCGACGACGTCCGCGGCGACGACTCGCCTCGTCACGGGGTGCACACGAGGGTGAATCCGGCGCCGATGCCGCCCCGGGCGTCGAGGTCCTCGACGATCCGGTCGGCCCGCTGGTAGACCGCGAAGCGCACATCGTCGGGGCGGTAGCCGACGGCGAGGCCGAGCCACTCGCCGGTGTCGGTGCGGACCAGTGGACCACCGGAGTCGCCCTGTTGCATCACGAGCCACGAATTGAGCGAGTTCGGGTTCACCAGCACGTCCCGGGTGCCGGCGACGTCCAGGGCGTCGACGAGGGGCAACGGCCCGCATGCGATCCCGGTCGTGTGCCCGGCCGCGCAGTGCCGGCCGATGTCCTGGTCACCGTCCGGCAGCGAGCCGATCGACTCGAGCGCCACGACCTCGCCGTCGGCGTCCGGGGCCGACGTGTTCGACCCGCGCACCCTGGTCTCGTCGAGCAGGATCACCGCGTAGTCCGGCACCGCGTCGGTCGGCACCCCGAGGGGGTCCACCGAGCCGGGGCTGTAGACGGACGTCTCGGTGCCGATCGGTCCGTGGCCCTGCTCGCCGACCTTCCACACCTCGCCGGCGCCGTTCTGCCAGCAGTGTCCGGCGGTGACGGCGACGAGGCGGCCCTCCCGGTCGTGACCGACCGCGCCGACCGAGCACCAACCCGGCGCGGGATCGGCGCTGGTGAAGGTGATTCCGTCGCCGGGGCGCAGCACGATCCGCTCGTCCGGTACGTGCGCGGCCGCACCCGGCGCCGGGGCGAGCAGCACGGCCGCACACGCCGTCACGAGGAGCAGGGCGCGTCTCATGCCTTCTCCCATCTCCATTCGTGGACCGCGAGATCGGGGGGCGGTGGGGATTGCGGCCACGGACGCTTCACCGAAGTCGGCACGTTACCAGCGTTTCCGCGGGGAGGCGCCCCGGGTTTCGTGTTCGCGTCGCCGGCGCTGCGGGCGCACCGCGAGTCGGAGGCCGGCGGTGTCCCCATTCCGGCCGGAGGCCGGCAGTGTGGCGGTGCCCCCGGTGAGACTCGAACTCACACTGGACGGGTTTTGAATCCGTTTCCTCTGCCAATTGGGATACGGGGGCGTCGTGCGCAGACCACTGTAGAAGATCGGTGACGGCCGTCGGCCACCGGTACCCTTCTAACGTTCCACCCCCTCCACGGGGGCCGCCCGAGCGACAGGAGATGGCCGACGATGACAGCCGCCCCGCACGAGAATCCCGCTCAGCCGCGGCGCGTCGTAGTAGCCGAGGACGAGGCGCTGATCAGGCTCGATCTGGTGGAGATGCTCCGCGAGGAAGGCTACGAGGTGGTCGGCGAGGCCGGCGACGGGCAGCGGGCGGTCGAACTGGCGGAGCAGCTGAAGCCGGACCTGGTCATCATGGACGTGAAGATGCCCCGGCGCGACGGCATCGACGCCGCCTCGGAGATCGCCGCCCGGCGCATCGCACCTGTGGTCATTCTCACGGCGTTCAGTCAGCGTGAGCTCGTCGAACGCGCCCGCGACGCCGGCGCCATGGCGTATCTCGTCAAGCCGTTCTCGAAGACCGATCTCGTTCCGGCGATCGAGGTGGCAGCGAGCCGGTTCGCGGAGATCCGTGAACTCGAGCGCGAGGTGGCGGGGCTGACCGAGCGGTTCGAGACCCGCAAACTCGTCGACCGTGCCAAGGGTCTGCTCATGGACAAGCACGCGATGACCGAGCCCGAGGCGTTCCGCTGGATCCAGCGGGCGGCGATGGACCGGCGCACCACGATGAAGCACGTCGCGGAGGTGGTCATCGAGACGCTGGGCGGCGCCGCGGCGGGATGACGGAGCTTCCCGTTACGCCGGTGTCAATTCTTCGATAACGGTCGCGTCACAAGGATTTCGCCCGGGTTCGCGGAACGCGTGGGGCGGATAGGTTTCTGGCCACGTCCCGGTGACGTATCCGGAGACGGTGTGCATGCCGACCGAAGGAGAGTTGGATGGCCAGACGGACCTTCGTCCGCGCCGCTGCGGTGTTCGGAGCAGCGTCTCTCGCCCTTGCGGGGTGTAGCTCGGACAGCGACGATTCCGCCACGGGCGGTTCCGGTGACAGCGCAGCGTCGGCGACGACCGTGACCACCGACTGCGAACCCGCGCAGGCGACCGCCGGGGCCACCCCGGTGACGACACCGCTCAAGATCGGCACCCTGCTACCCGAGACCGGCAGCCTCGCCTTCCTCGGGCCGCCCGAGGTGGCGGCGGTGCGACTCGCGGTGGACGACGTGAACGCCGCCGGCGGTGTGCTGAACCAGCCGGTGGAACTGATCACCGGCGACTCGGGCGACACCACGACCGACACGGCGAATTCCACGGTGGACCGGGAGCTCGCGGCGGGAACCCAGGTGATCGTGGGCGCGGCCTCGTCGTCGGTGTCGTTGAAGGTGATCGACAAGATCACCGGCGCCGGGGTGGTGATGTTCTCGCCGGCGAACACCTCCGACCAGTTCGTGTGTTACCCCGACAAGGGGCTGTACTTCCGCACCGCCCCCACCGATGTGCTGCAGGCCCAGGCGCTGGCGCAGCTGATCTCGGACGACGGTGCCCAGCGGGTGTCGATCATCGCGCTCAACGACCCGTACGGCACCGGCCTGGCCACCAACACCCAGAACAACCTCGTCGAGGCCGGCGTGCCGGAGGATCAGATCCAGAAGATCATCTACGACCCCAACGCGCAGTCCTTCAACGCCGAGGTCGACCAGATCAAGAACTTCGGGCCCGACGCCGTGGCGCTCATCGGGTTCGAGGAGTCCGCGAAGATTCTCACCCGCATGCACGAGGTGGGCATCGGGCCGGCCGACGGGATGCTCGTCTACGGCGTGGACGGAAACATGGGCAATGCCCTCGGTGAGGCCGTCGCGCCGGGACTGCTGGACACGATGCGTGGCACCACGCCGCTCACGGACGTCGGACCGGACTTCCAGAATCGGCTCCGGGCCGTCGATCCCGCGCTGATCGACTTCAACTATTCCGGCGAGTCCTACGACGCCGTGGTGATCTCGGCGCTCGCGGCGGAACAGGCCGGTTCCACCGCCGGTGTGGACATCGCCGCGAACATCAACGACGTCACCCAGGGCGGCACGACGTGTACCAGCTACCAGCAGTGCGTCGATCTGCTGCGCGGGGGCCAGGACATCGACTACGACGGTGTCACCGGCCGACTCGAGTTCACCGACGCCGGCGAGCCGGGGATCGGATCGTACGGGCACCTGGTGTTCGGGCCGGACAACACGCTCACCACGGAGGACTACATCGTGGTCGGTGAGTGACGACGACTCGGTGGGCGGGCCGGGAACCGGATCGGTTCCCGGCCCGCCCAGCGTCAGTTGTGCTTCTGCTCCCTGCTGCCGGCGAGCGTCCCGAGGTACAACTCGACGACCTTCGGGTCGTGCATGAGGTTCGGTCCGGTGTCGGTGTAGGCGTTGCGGCCCTGGTCGAGCACGTAGCCGCGGTCGCAGATCTGCAGGCACCGGCGGGCGTTCTGTTCCACCATGATGATCGACACCCCCGCGGCGTTGATCTTCTTGCAGCGGATGAACACCTCGTCCTGGAACATCGGCGACAAGCCCGCCGACGGTTCGTCGAGCAGCAGCACGGACGGATCCATCATCAGCGCCCGGCCCATCGCCACCATCTGCCGCTCACCGCCGGACAGGGTCGCGGCCTTGACCTTGCGGCGCTCACCGAGGAGCGGGAACAACTCCGCGACGAACGCGAACCTTTGGTCGAATTGCTTGGGCCGCAGGTAGATTCCCATCTCGAGGTTCTCCTCGATGGTCAGTGACGGGAACACGTTGCGGGTCTGCGGCACATAGCCGAGCCCCTTGCGCACCAGGACGTGCGCGGGAGCGGCGGTGATGTCGTCGCCACGCAGCGTCACCGTGCCGCGTCGCACGGGGATCAGCCCGAACAGCGCCTTGAGCAGGGTCGACTTGCCGGCACCGTTGGGTCCGATGATGCCGACGATCTCGCCGTCGCGGAGGAAGAAGTTGCAGCCGCGCAGGATGTCGACGCCGGGGAAGTACCCGGCGACGATGTCGTCGGCGCGCACCAGTGCCCCCTCGGCGAGGCGGGCGTGTTCCTCGGCGGTGGCCGCGCGCTCGGCCGCGGTCGTCTGCGCCGGTTCGGGGGGCGGCATCTCGCTCACGGCTTCTCCTGCGTCGGAGGCTCGGTACCGGGCTCGGGCCGTCCGGTCCCGTCGGGCAGGTCGGCGAGGACGGTGGCGTCCGGCTCGGACAGGTCGCCACCGGTCTCGAGGGTCTGGGCCTCGGCCTCCTCCATCGCCACGGCGAGCGCGGCCGTGGCGCCGACGGGGTTGCCCTCGTCGTCGAACTCGAGCACCTGGTCGTGGTGGCTGCCCAGGTAGGCGTCGACGACGGCCGGATTCGAGGACAGCTGGTCCGGCGGAGCCTCGGCGATCACCGATCCCTGCGCCATCACCACCACCCAGTCGGAGATGTCACGGATGACGTCCATGTCGTGCTCGACGAACACGACGGTCGTGCCGTCGTCGCGCAGGGTTTTGATGTGCCCGAGGAGTGTCTGCGTCAGCGCGGGATTGACCCCGGCCATCGGCTCGTCGAGCATGACCACCGCCGGTTCGGTCATCAGGGCCCGGGCCATCTCGAGGAGCTTGCGCTGCCCACCGGACAGGGAACCGGCCAGGTCGTCGGCCTTCGCGTCGAGGGCGAACCGCGCCAGCATCTCGCGGGCACGTTCGGTGACGGCACGTTCCTGCCGGTGCCACGTCCACGGCAGCAACGCTGCGAGCATCCGTTCCCCCCGCTGGCCCGTCGCACCGAGCCGCACGTTGTCGAGCACGGTCATCTTCGACAGCGCCTTGGTGAGCTGGAACGTCCGCACGATCCCGCGGCGCGCGAGCTGGTGCGGGTGCAGACGTCCGAGCGACGTCCCGTCCATGCTCCAGGTCCCCGTGTCGGGTCGGTCGAAGCCGGTGAGCAGGTTGAACAGCGTGGTCTTGCCGGCGCCGTTCGGCCCGATCAGGCCGGTGATGCAGCCGCGCTGGATCTCGAGGTGCGCCACGTCGACGGCCCGGAGACCGCCGAAGGTTCGGGAGAGCGCGTCCACCACGAGGACCGGATCCGGTTTGGCCGCGCCGGGCTCGCGGGCCACGGTGTCGAACAGGGCGGAACGCTGTGCCGCGGGCAGGGGCGCGTCAGGCATCGAGCTGCACCTCCCGCTTGTTGCCGAGGATGCCTTGGGGCCGGAACACCATCATGACGGCGATGAGCACGCCGAGGAGGATGTAGCGCATCGCGCCGACCTGCTGCTCGGACAGGGCCAGCAGCGGGTCCGGACCCGAGATGGCCTGGCGCAGCAGGGCATCGGGAATGGTGAGCAGGAACCAGAACAGCATCGCGCCGAGGACGGGACCGAACACGGTGGCGGCGCCCCCGAGGATCAGGGCGCCGAAGGCGAAGAACGTCTGCGCGGTGGAGTAGAAGTCGGGGTTGATCGACTTGGTCTGCAGCGCGTTGAAGATGCCACCGAGCCCGCCGATCATGCCGCCGAGCACCAGCGCCTGCATCTTGTACACGAAGACGTTCTTGCCGAGCGATCGGGCGGCGTCCTCGTCCTCGCGGACGGCCTTGAGCACTCGCCCCCACGGGCTGTGGCTGAGCAGGTACACCAGCCCGCACAGCGCCAGCACCAGGGTCCAGCCCACGACCATCGCCCACAGGTCGTCGCCGTAGAACCGCATCCCGAGCAGCGAGTACTGCCGCCCGGGGTCGAACGGGCTGAGCCGGGTGAACGGTCCGGCGAACCCGAACAGTCCGTTGGTCGAGCCGGTCACCGGATCCGATGCGGTGGAGCGGAACACCAGCCGCAGGATCTCGGAGGCGGCGATGGTGACGATGGCGAGGTAGTCGGCGCGCAACCGCAGGGTGGGGATGCCCAGCACCAG
Organism: Rhodococcus sp. P14; assembly: GCF_000256505.1. Taxonomy (NCBI): domain Bacteria; kingdom Bacillati; phylum Actinomycetota; class Actinomycetes; order Mycobacteriales; family Nocardiaceae; genus Rhodococcus; species Rhodococcus sp. P14. The sequence goes on from NZ_AJFC01000260.1 coordinate 35,390, forward strand.
AGCCAGCAGGGCCGACGCCGCCAGGCCGACGAGGATGCCGAGCCACAGGGGCTGGTCGTAGGTGACGGTCATGATCCCGACGCCGTACCCGCCGAGCAGGGCGAATCCGATCTGGCCGAAGTTGAGCAGTCCGGCGTACCCGAAGTGCAGATTCAGTCCGATGGCGAGCAGCGCGTAGAAGATCGCCGACGGCCCGATCAACTGGGCGAAGGAAACCTGGAGAACGGCAACGAGATCCACGGCGCTCACCCCCCCCTGGCCCGGCTGCCGAGAATGCCCTGCGGACGGACGACGAGGACGACGATCAACACGAGCAGGCCACCGATGTACTTCAGGTCGGGGTTGATGATCAGCGTCGACAACTGCACGAGCAGGCCGACGATCACGCAGCCCAGCAGCGCCCCGTACGCGGTGCCCAGCCCGCCGAGGGTGATCCCGGCGAACATCAGCAGCAGCAGCTTGAAGCCCATCTCCCACTGGACGCGGCCGCCGAGCTCGGACAAACCGAACAACACCCCACCGAGGGCCGCGAGTCCGCCGCCGAGTCCCCACACGAACCGGACGACGCGTTCGACGTCGATGCCCGAGGCCGCCGCCAGATCCCGGTTGTCGGCCACCGCGCGCATGGCCTTGCCGATGCGGGTGCGCTGGACGAGCAGGGCGACCCCGACGAGCACGGCGAGGCTGACGACGATGCACGCCAGGTTCACCGGGGTGATCGCGATCGGGCCCCATTCCAGCTGGCGCTGGCCCTGGTAGTCGGCGAACGGCTCGGCCCGGTCGGAGAACAGCGCGAGGATCAGGTAGCGCAGCGAGATCGCGAGGCCGATCGACACGACGAGCTGGGCGATCAGGCCGGTGCGCCGCCGCCGCAGGGGCGCCCAGATCAGCCCGTTGTTGAGCAGGCCGATGGCGATGCCCACCGCGATGGCGAGCAGCGTCGCGGGGATCAACTGGATGCCCAGGCTCACGTTGAAGATCCACGCGGCCACCGCGCCGAGGGTCACGAGTTCCCCGTGCGCGAAGTTCGTCAGGCCGGTGGTTCCGAAGATCAGACTCAACCCGACCCCGGCGATCGCGATCACCAGGCCGAACCGGAGTCCGTCGACGACGGTGCGGATCACCGTCTCCCACCCGGAGGTGCCGAACCCGGAACGCGACTCGCCGAACGAGAAGATGACCGTGTTCGCCCGCCCGGCGACGACGTCGCGCTGGACGGTGGCCTGCACGCTGACCTCGTCGGGGAGGGACTGCTCGTCCACCTCGAACGTGTAGGTGCCGGGGGGCACGGTCAGCTCCCACCGGCCGTCGGCGGCCGAGGTCGCTTCGGCGACCTCGGCGCCCGTGGTGTCGCGGGCCCGGACCGTGACCCCGCCGAGGCGCTGCCCGGCGTTGTTGAGGCTGCCGCTGACCCGCACCCCCTCGCTCGGCTGCGGAGCGGTGGTGACCGGTGCCGGCGGGGGCGTGGGCTCCTGCGCGACCGCGGTCCCGATCCCGGCTCCGAGACCGGCGAGCGCGAGCAGCAGCAGCAGGAGTGTCGGGGCGAGCCGAGGGACCGGCCATCGCTCCCGGAGCGGCACGAATGGGGCCACGCAGGTCCTCCGGATCACGTCGGGGTCGTCGTGCGCGCCGCCGGGGCACCGGCGTCGTGGAACCGGACTTTAGCGGCTGCAACAGCGTTCCACGGCGCTCTGCGATTTCCGCCGCGTATCTGTTCTGTTTCGCCGCGCCGCGCCGCGCACACGGTCGCGGTGGGTCCGGGTTGTCCGAGCCGGTCCCTAGACTGAGGAACCGTGACTCGCGCATCGACCTCCTCCGCACCCGCCGCCTCCGGCGGCGACCGACCGACCCTGTTGCTGCTCGACGGGCATTCCCTGGCGTTCCGCGCGTACTACGCCCTGCCGGCGGAGAACTTCAAGACCCACAGCGGCCAGACCACCAACGCGGTGTACGGGTTCACCTCCATGCTCATCAACCTGCTGCGCGACGAGCAACCCACCCACGTCGCCGCCGCGTTCGACGTCAACCGCGACACGTTCCGGGCGACGGCGTACCCCGAGTACAAGGCCAACCGCAGCTCCGCGCCGGACGAGTTCCGCGGTCAGATCGACATCACCAAGGACGTGCTCGGGGCCCTGGGTATCCCGGTGATGGCCGAGGCCGGTTTCGAGGCCGACGACATCATCGCCACCCTGGCCACGCAGGCCGCGGCCCAGGGATATCGGGTGCTCGTCGTCACCGGCGACCGGGACTCCCTGCAGCTGGTCACCGACGACGTCACCGTCCTGTACCCCCGGCGCGGAGTGTCGGACCTGACGCGGTTCACGCCGGCGGCGGTGGAGGAGAAGTACGGGCTGACCCCGCAGCAGTACCCGGACTTCGCGGCGCTGCGCGGGGATCCGAGCGACAACCTGCCGTCGATCCCGGGCGTGGGGGAGAAGACCGCCGCCAAGTGGATCCGCGAGTTCGGGAGCCTCACCGACCTCGTCGACCGCGTCGACGAGGTCCGAGGGAAGACCGGCGACGCCCTGCGGGCGCACCTGTCGAGCGTGCTGCTCAACCGTCAGCTCACCGAGATGGTGCGGGACATGACCCTGCCCTACACCCCCGACCAGCTGGCGCTGGCTCCCTGGGACCGCGACCGCATCCACCGGTTGTTCGACGACCTCGAGTTCAAGGTGCTGCGCGACCGGCTGTTCGCGACGCTCAGCTCGGTCGAACCCGAGGCCGAGGAGGGCTTCGAGGTGCGCGGCGGCGTGCTCGAGCCGGGCGCGCTCACCGGGTGGCTGGCCGAGCATGCCGGGCCGGGTGCGCGGCACGGGATCACCGTGCTCGGGTCCTGCGTTCCGTACGGCGGTGACGCCACGGCCGTGGCGATCGCCGCGGCCGACGGGGAGGGGGCGTACGTGGACACCACGACCCTCACGCCCGAGGACGAGACGGCGCTGACCGGCTGGCTGGGCGACGCGGCGGTGCCCAAGGCGTTGCACGAGGCGAAGGCCGCCCTGCACGCACTGCGAGGCCGCGGCTGGACGTTGGCCGGGGTCACCAGCGACACCGCCCTCGCGGCCTACCTGGTACGTCCCGGTCAGCGCAGCTTCAATCTCGACGACCTGTCCCTGCGCTACCTCAAGCGGGAACTGCGGGTCGAGGAGTCGGGGGAGCAGCAGCTCTCGCTGCTCGACGACGCCGATGCCGCGGACGCGAAGGCCGCCGAGTCGGCGATTCTGCAGGCCCGGGCGGTGGTGGACCTCGCCGCGGCCCTGGACACCGAACTCGAGGAGATCGAGTCCACCGCCCTGCTGACCGACATGGAACTGCCCCTGCTGGGGGTGCTCGCCGACCTCGAGACGACCGGCATCGCGGTCGAGGCCGAACGGCTGGAGGACCTGCAGTCCGGCTTCGTCGCGGACGTCGCCGCCGCCGCGTCGGCCGCCTACGACGTGATCGGCAAACAGATCAACCTCGGCTCACCGAAGCAGCTGCAGGTGGTGCTGTTCGACGAGCTGGACATGCCGAAGACGAAGAAGACCAAGACCGGCTACACCACCGACGCCGAGGCGCTGCAGAACCTGTTCGAGCAGACCGGGCACCCGTTCCTCGAGCATCTGCTCGCCCACCGGGAAGCGATGAAGATGAAGACCACGGTCGACGGTCTGATCAAGTCCATCGCCGACGACGGCCGCATCCACACCACCTTCAACCAGACCGTGGCGGCCACCGGCCGGCTCTCCTCGACCGAGCCGAATCTGCAGAACATCCCGGTGCGCACGGAGGCGGGCCGGCACATCCGCGACGCGTTCGTCGTCGGCCCCGGCTACGACCTGCTGCTCACCGCGGACTACAGCCAGATCGAGATGCGGATCATGGCCCACCTCTCCGGGGACGAGGGGCTGATCGAGGCCTTCAACACCGGCGAGGACCTGCACAGTTTCGTCGGCTCCCGGGCCTTCGGGGTGCCGATCGAGGAGGTCACCCCCGAACTGCGGCGGCGGGTCAAGGCGATGTCGTACGGCTTGGCGTACGGGCTCAGCGCGTACGGGTTGGCGCAGCAGCTGAAGATCTCCACCGACGAGGCCCGCGAACAGATGGAGGCGTACTTCAACCGCTTCGGCGGCGTGCGCGACTACCTGCACGCCGTCGTCGAACAGGCCCGCAAGGACGGCTACACCTCCACCCTCTACGGCCGCCGCCGCTACCTGCCGGACCTGAACAGCGACAACCGGCAGCGCCGCGAGGTCGCCGAACGCGCCGCGCTCAACGCCCCGATCCAGGGCACCGCCGCCGACATCATCAAGGTCGCGATGATCGACGTGCAGACGGCGCTGCGCGAGGCCGGACTGCGTTCGCGCATGCTCCTGCAGGTGCACGACGAGCTGGTGCTCGAGGTGACCGCCGACGAGCGCGAACGGGTGCAGCAGCTGGTGCGGGACAAGATGGCCTCGGTCATCGAACTGTCCGTCCCGCTGGACGTCTCGGTCGGGTCCGGACGCAGCTGGGACGCCGCCGCGCACTGACCGCCCGGCGCGGGCAGGCGCACTCCCGGTCGCGCCGGGAGTGCGCCGGAGCCGGTGCTAGCCCTGCTTCTGGTTCTGTTCGGCGATCTGCCGGCGTACCTCGTCCATGTCGAGGGCCTTGACCTGGGTCACGAGATCCTCGAGCGCGGCCGGCGGCAGGGCCCCGGCCTGGTTGAACACGAGGATGCCTTCCCGGAACGCCATGATCGTGGGGATGGACCGGATGTTCGCCGCCGCCGCGATGCCCTGTTCGGCTTCGGTGTCGACCTTGGCGTGCACGACGTCCGGGTGCTTCTCCGAGGACGACTCGAACGTGGGGGCGAAGGAGCGGCACGGCCCGCACCACGACGCCCAGAAGTCGACGAGGACCACGTCGTTACCGGTGATGATGTCGTCGAAGTTCTGCTGGGTGAGAGTCTGGGTGGCCACAGGGATCCTTTCGGTCGGGTACTGATCGCGTCAACGTCCCGTCGCGACCGTTTCTTCCCGCGGGTACCCGCTCCGGCCGGGGATACCCACCTCGCCGACACCGCGGCGGGCCCCGACCTCGGGGCGGATCATCGCCCGAGGCCGGACCCGGCGCGGAACGTGCGACGGTAGGTGTGCGGCGTGGTGCGGCGCAGACGCAGGAAGTGCTGCCGCAGGACCGCGGCGGTCCCGAACCCGACGCGGTCGGCGACCGCGTCGACGGGCAGGTCCGTGCTCTCGAGCAACCGCTGGGCGGCGAAGACCCGCTGATCGCGCAACCAGCGGGCGGGCGTCGTCCCGGTCTCGGCCAGGAACCGCCGCGCGAAGGTCCGCGGGGACATGTGTGCCTTCGCGGCGAGCGCCGCCACGGGCAGATCCTCGTCGAGGTGCTCGGTCATCCAGTCGAGCAGCGGCGCGAGGGTTTCGGCGGGTGCCGTCGGCAGCGGCATGGCGACGTACTGGGCCTGCCCGCCGTCGCGGTGCGGCGGGACCACCATCCGGCGAGCGATGCCGTTGGCCACGTCGGAACCCTGCTCCCTGCGCACGATGTGCAGGCACAGGTCGATGCCGGCGGCGGTGCCGGCGCTGGTGAACACCGGGTCGTCGTCGACGTAGAGCACGTCCGGATCGACCTTCGCGGACGGGAAGCGTGCGGCCAGCTGCGCCGCGTGGCGCCAGTGGGTGGTGCAGCGGCGATCGTCGAGCAGCCCGGCCGCACCCAGGACGAAGGCACCCGTGCACAGGCTCGCGACCCGCGCGCCGCGATCGACCGCGGCGCGCAGCTTCGCGAACAGTGGCTCCAGATCGGTGATCTCGCCGCCGGCGCCGCACACGAACGACTCGTCGCGGTCGGCGATCCCGGTGCCGCCGGCGGGAATGACGATCAGATCCGCGTCGTCGAGGCGATCGAGGTCGTAGGGGACGTCGATCGTGTACCCGAATCGGGTGGTGACCGGGTGGGGACTGCCCGCGACGAGGCTGAAGTCGTACACGGGCAACCCGTCGTCGGAGCGGTCGAACCCGAACACCTCACAGGCGACACCGAGTTCGAAGACCTCGGTGCGGGGAAGTAGCGGCACGACCACCGTCGTCAGCATGTCACCCAGTCTGCCATCGGATTGGCCGGAAAACGACGCTACATGTCGTTCCTGCCGCTGTCGGCAGGGGGGCCCCCGGGCGAGGCTGAGACCATGACCGTCCTCCTGCTCGTCCTCGTCGTGTTCGTGGTGCTCGACGCCCTGGCGCTGACCGGCCGGACGCCCGACACCCACCGTGAGGAGACCCAGTTCGGCGACTACCGCGTCTGATCCGGGACCGGCCCGCGTCGGCGCGGCGTCACACCACCCGCCACTCGCGCCGCGCCTCGCCGTCCCACCGCCGGATGCCCGCCGACACGCCCGTCAGCTCCCGGGTGCCCGCACGGGTCGCCGTGAGCGCCGAGCCGAGCCGGCCCGGCGGCACCCGACGGGCCAGGGTCACGTGCGGGGTCCACTCGCCGGGCCGGATGTGCGGGGGAACACCCGGACAGCCGTCGATCAGCTCGAACACCACCCGCTGCAGCTCGAGCAGTTCGGCCGTGGGCACCACCAGCCGCGCCACCGTCGCGGTACGCGAGCCGAACAGCACCATCCCCCCGAGCCGCACCGGCAACGGCTCGCCCGTGATCCGCTCCCGCATCGCCCCTTCCACCCCCGGTGGGATCGATGCGGCGACCGCGAGCGTGATGTGCGGGCGGTTCGACTCGGACCGGTTGCGGGCCTGACTGACCAGCCCCACGTCCAGCAAGCGCGCCCATTCCTCGCGGACGGCCTGATCCAGGCGGTCGTCGAGGAGCAGTTCCACCGACTGCACCATGGTAGGTAATGATTGCCCCATGACCGACGCCGTCGCAATCCCCGCCCCGCACCGCATCGGACTGCTCGAGGGAGACGGGATCGGTCACGAGATCGTCCCGGCCGCCCGGCGGGTGGTCGACGCCGCCGTCGCCGCCTCGCACGGCCCGCAGATCGACTGGGTGCCGCTGCCGCTCGGCGCCGATGCGATCGCCACCCACGGCACCCCCACCCCCGAGTCCACCCTCGACGCCCTCGCCGGCCTGGGCTCGTGGATCCTCGGACCGCACGACAGCGCGGCCTATCCCGACCCGTTCCGGGCCCAGCTCACGCCGGGCGGACAGATTCGCAAGCGGTTCGGCCTCTACGCCAACATCCGTCCCGCCCGCGCCCTGCCCGGCGTCCGCGCCGTGTCACCGCACATGGACCTCGTCATCGTGCGGGAGAACACCGAAGGGCTCTACGCCGACCGCAACATGGCCGTCGGCAGCGGCGAATTCATGCCCACCCCCGACGTCGCGCTCGCCGTCGGCGTCGTCACCCGGGCCGCCTCCGAACGCATCGCCCACACCGCCTTCCGGCTCGCCGCCCGTCGTCGCCACCGCCTCACCATCGTGCACAAGGCCAACGTGCTGTCCCTGACCACCGGCCTGTTCCGGGACGTGTGCCGAGAGGTCGGCGCCCGGTATCCGTCGGTCACGGTGGACGACGAGCACGTCGACGCCATGGCCGCCCACCTCGTCCGCCACGGCGGCGACTACGACGTCGTCGTGACCGAGAACATGTTCGGCGACATCCTCTCCGACCTCGCGGGCGAGCTGTCCGGCTCGCTCGGCACCGCGGCGTCGATCAACGCTTCCGACACCCAGGCCATGGCGCAGGCCGCCCACGGGGCGGCCCCCGACATCGCCGGCCGCAACCGCGCCAATCCCACGGCCCTCATCCTGTCCGCCGCGATGCTCCTCGACCGGCTCGGCACCGTCCACGACCTGCCCGAGTTCGTCGCCGCCGCCCGCCGGATCGAGCACGCCGTCGAGGCGACCGTCGAGGCCGGCGTGGCCACCGCCGATCTCGGGGGACTCGCCTCCACCGCGGAATTCACCGAGACCGTCGTCGCCCGCACGCTGCGTCGCTGAGCTCGCAGCTCGAGTCGTCGCTGAGCTCGCAGCTCGAGTCGTCGTTGAGCTCGCAGCTCGAGTCGTGGCCGAGCTCGCAGCTGTTGACCTCGAGTCGGCTCGAGGTTCTAGCGTGGCCGCCATGACCACCGAGATCCTGCGCATCGACAAGTTCGCCGTTCCCGCGGCCGCACGGGAGACCTTCCTCGCCGCGGTCCACGAGACCCACCGCGACCTGCGCACCCAGCCCGGCATCCGCGGCGACGACGTCGTCGAACTGTGCTCCGGGCCGAGCGAATACAACATCGTCACCGTGGTGCGCTGGGCGGATCCCACGGCGCTGCACGAGGCCCGGACGGTCCTGCAGGAACGCCACGCCCGCCGGGGGTTCGACCCGGCCGCGTTCCGCCTCGAGCTCGGTGTCGTCGCGGACGTCGGCAACTACGTACCGGTCGACCCCGGTACCCGGTAGGCAGGTACGACCGGCGCCGCCGGGTCTGTTCGGAGCGGATTCCGCAATACGGGCCCGCCGATGGATACTGTGCGGTTGTGGACGAACCAGCATCTCCCGGACCGACCGGCCGTCGACGCCTCATGGCGGGCCTGCTCGGTGCGCTGCTGACGGCCGCGGTCCTGTCCGGCTGCGTCGTCAACACCGAGTCGACCGTGCCGCCCGGTGACCGGGTCGGCGCCGATCGGGTCGATGCGGTCGCCGACCAGCTCCCGGCGACCGTCGCGGCGACCGGCGAGCTGAAGGTGGGCGTCAACGTGCCCTACGCCCCGAACGAGTTCAAGGACGACGACGGCCGCATCGTCGGTTTCGCCGTCGAACTCGTCGAGGCCCTCGGCGACGTTCTCGGCGTGCGCCCGGTGTTCAACGAATCCGACTTCGACCGCATCATCCCCGCCGTCCAGGCGGGCACGTTCGACATGGGCTCGTCGTCGTTCACCGACACGAAGGAACGCGAGCAGTCCGTCGACTTCGTCACCTACTACAGCGCCGGGGTGCAGTGGGCGCAGCGCGTCGGTGACGACGTCGACCCCGACAACGCGTGCGGGCTGCGCGTCGCGGTGCAGACCACCACCTACGAGGACATCGACGAGGTGCCCGCCAAGAGCGAAGCCTGCGTCGCCGCGGGCAAACCCCCGATCGACAAGGTCAAGTACGACAGCCAGGACGAGGCCACCAACGCCCTCATCCTCGGCCGCGTCGACGCGCTCTCGGCCGACTCGCCGATCACTGCGTACGCGATCGCCCGCAGCGACGGCCGGCTCGAAACCGCCGGACCCGTGTTCGACGCCGCTCCCTACGGTTTCGTCGTCGCGAAGGGCTCGCCTCTCGGACCGGTTCTGCAACAGGCGATGCAGCACCTCATCGACTCCGGCGTCTACGCGCAGATCGCGCAGCGGTGGGGCATGGAAGAAGGAACCATCGACACCGCGCAGATCAACGCGGCGACGAGCTGACCGAAAGGGGTGCGATGAGCGACCGTCCGACCTCCCTCACCGGACCGGAACCGCAGACCGAACCGGAAACCATCGAGGCCGTGCCGCTGCGACGGCCGGGCCGTTGGATCGCCGGCATCGTCGTCGCCGTGCTGCTGGCGCTGTTCCTCTACGGCGCCGCCACCAACGAGGCCTACCGCTGGGACGTGTACGCGCAGTATCTGTTCGACCGGCGCATCACCGAGGCGGCCTGGAAGACCGTGCAGCTGACCGTGCTGGCGATGCTGCTCGCCGTCCTGCTCGGCGTGCTCCTCGCGGTCATGCGCCTGTCCCCGAACCCGGTGCTCAAGACCGTCTCGTGGGTGTACCTGTGGATCTTTCGCGGCACCCCCGTCTACGTGCAGTTGGTGTTCTGGGGCCTGTTCCCCTCGATCTACAAACAACTCGACCTCGGCATCCCGTTCGTGCACCAGTTCGTGCACATCGACCTGCAGGGCATCAACGCCGCCTTCCTGTTCGCCGTGATCGGACTCGGCCTCAACGAGGCCGCCTACATGGCCGAGATCGTGCGCGCCGGGATCGGCTCGGTCCCCGAGGGCCAGACGGAAGCCTCGGTGGCGCTCGGCATGTCGTGGTCGCAGACCATCCGCCGGACGATCCTGCCGCAGGCGATGCGGGTGATCATCCCGCCGACGGGCAACGAACTCATCAGCATGCTCAAGACCACCTCCCTGGTCGCGGCGGTGCCGTACAGCCTCGAGCTCTACGGCCGTGCCCGCGACATCTCCGGCGCCAACTTCCAGCCCATTCCGCTGCTGCTCGTCGCCGCCACCTGGTACCTGGCCATCACCAGCCTGCTCATGGTGGGCCAGTACTTCCTCGAACGGCACTACTCGAAGGGCCTGAGCCGCCAGCTCACGACGCGGCAGTTGCAGGCCCTCGCCGACGCGCAGGGCAAGCCCGTGCCCGTCGAGCCCGGCGCCGCGCAGGCACCCGACATCCCCGGAGGAGAACGTCGATGACGCCCATGGTCCAGGCCGACCGGGTCTACAAGAGCTACGGCGCCCTGCGGGTGCTCAACGGCATGTCCCTCGAGGTGCCCGACGGCACCGTCGCCTGCCTGATCGGACCCTCCGGATCCGGCAAGTCCACCTTCCTGCGCTGCATCAACCACCTCGAGAACATCGACGCCGGCCGCCTGCACGTCGACGGCCACTTCGTCGGCTACGCCGAACGCGGGGGCAAGCTCTACGAGCTGAGCCCGCGCGCGGCGGCCAAGCAGCGCCGCGAGATCGGCATGGTCTTCCAGCACTTCAACCTGTTCCCGCACCGCACGGCCCTCGAGAACGTCGTCGAGGCGCCCGTGCTGGTGAAGAAGATGCGTCGCCCCGACGCCGTCGCACTGGCCCGGGATCTGCTCGACAAGGTCGGGCTCGCGGCCAAAGCCGACGCCTACCCGGCTCAGCTCTCCGGCGGCCAGCAGCAACGCGTGGCCATCGCCCGCGCCCTGGCCATGGAACCGAAGCTCATGCTCTTCGACGAGCCCACCTCCGCCCTGGACCCCGAGCTCGTCGGCGAGGTGCTGGCGGTCATGCGGGACCTCGCCGCCGGCGGGATGACGATGATGGTGGTCACCCACGAGATGGGCTTCGCCCGCGAGGTCGCCGACCAACTGGTGTTCATGGACGGCGGCGTGGTCGTCGAAGCCGGCCCGCCGCAGGAGTTGCTGCGCAATCCGCAGCACGAACGGACGAAGTCGTTCCTGTCGAAGCTGCTCTAGCGTCCGGGCCCGCTCAGCGGCCGCCGTCGGGTTCTCCGCAGTGCGCGGCGATCACGGCGCGCGCCGCACGCCCGAGCGCCACAGCGGCGTCCCAGCTGTCCCCGGACGGCAGGATCGGCTCGCCGACGACCAGGTGGACCGCCCCGCGGTGGATGATCCTGCCGTGCTCGGGCCACATCATCGCGCGGGTGCCGGTGATCGCGACCGGGACCACCGGAAGACCCGCCCGCGCCGCGATCACGAACGCGCCCAGGCGGAAGGACCGCAGCCCGGGGACCTCCGAGAGTGCGCCCTCGGGGAAGACCACCAGGCGCCCCCCGGTGCGGGCCACCTCGACCAGCCGGTCCGCGTCGGCCACGCTCTGTTCGCGTTCGGTGCGCTCGACGAACCGCGTCCCGAGCCGCCGCAGGAGGAACCCGATGAACGGTTTGCGCTCGAAGACCTCACCGGCGACGAACGTGTAGCTGCCCGGCAGGACCGCCGACATCGCGATGGCGTCCAGGAAGCTGGCGTGGTTGGCGACCACCACACAGTCCGGCAACCGCTCGAGATGCTCGGTGCCGTCCGCGGTCACCGGGGTGCGAGTCAGGCGCGCGAGGGCCCGTGCGGCCCGGCCCGCGGCCGCGCGGCGCGCCGAAAGGCGAGGCAGCACCGCCACGGCGACCAGGGTCGGCAGGCCGACCACGACGACCGTCGACCAGCACCACAGGGCGAACGCCCCGGTCCGGACCAGGTGTGCCGCGCGCCGCAGGCTCGGGACCGCGCCGCGGACGGCGAACCGGGTCAGTTGCCACCACACCGGCCGGGGACGGGCCCGCATGTCGCCCTGTTCGTAGCGTTCCCGGGTGGCCGACCGGCGGATCTTTCCGCTCGAGGTCTTGCGCACCGTTCCGGGCGGGGCGAGCACGATGTCGTCCGGCGGGGTCCCGAGCAGGTCCACCGCGGCCCCGACGATGCGTTCCCGGAGCCGGTCGAGGACGGCCGCTTCGGTCTCGCGTGTCTCGGCCAGAACGACCAGGCGCTCGGTGCCGCCCGTCTGCGCGGTGGTCGCGAACACCGCCACGCAGCCCTTCCGGATGCCGGGGATCTCGCCCACCGCCCGCTCGAGTTCCTCCGGGTGCAGGTTGCGGCCCGCCCGGATGACGAGGTCCTTGACGCGACCGGTGACGTAGAGTTCGCCGCCGTCGAGATAGCCGAGATCGCCGGTGTCGAGCCACCCGTGCCGCGACAGTGCCCGGGTCGCCTGCGGATTGCGGTAGTACCCGGCGGTGGCCGAGGGGCCGCGGAACTCGATCCGGCCCTCGCGCCGGTCGCCCAGCACGTTCGAAGCCGAGTCGACCACCCGGATCCGGTGCCCCGGGAGCGGGTGGCCGCAGGCGACGAACCGCAACGGGTTCGGATCCTCGTCGCCGGCGGGCACCGCGCGGCCCGTCCGCAGGAAACGCTCGCGGTCGACTCGGTCGATCACCGGGCCCCGCCCGACGGGCGGGAAGGTCAGTCCGACGCATGCCTCCGCCAGCCCGTAGACCGGGGCCACGGCCTCACGGCGGAGCCCGTAGGCGGCGAAGCGCTCGCAGAACCGGAGCACCGTCTCCGCATTCACGGCTTCGGCACCGTCGAACAGCATGCGCAGCGAGCCGAGATCGAGCCCGGCGACATCGGCGTCGGCGATTCTGCGCAGGCACAACTCGTAGGCGAAGTTCGGCGCCGCCGACAGGGTCCCGTGCTGGGTGTGGATCGCCCACAACCACCGCTCCGGCCGGCCGAGGAATTCCAGCGGCGACATCACCGCCACCGGCACCGCGAAGTACAGGCCCGACAACCACGCGCCGATCAACCCCATGTCGTGGTAGAGGGGCAGCCAGCTGACGAACACGTCGGAGGGGGAGACCTCGGCGGCCGTGCCCATCGCCCGGATGTCGGCGAGCAGATTCGCATGGGTGAGGGTCACGCCCTTGGGATCACCCGTGCTGCCGGAGGTGTACTGCAGCAGTGCGATGTCGCCGGCGGCGCGGGCGGCGCCGGCGGCCTCCCCGTACCCGGCCAGTTCACCCGGGGTCACGACGTGGCGCACCGTCTGCACCTGGCCGGCCGTCAACCGGGCCAGGCCCGCGGCCTCCGGGTCGGTGACCAGCACACGGACCCGGGCATTGTCGAGGATGCGCACCTGGCGACGGAGGTGGTCGGCGAGCTGGGACGGACGTGCCGGCGGGTAGACCGGGACGGGGACACCGCCGGCCAGGAGCACGCCGGTGAACGTCGTGAAGTAGTCCCGGCCCGTGGGCAGCATCAGACCGACCGCGTCCCCGGGGCGCAGATCGCGGGCGAGCAGTGCGGCGGACACGGTGCCGGCCGCCGAGTACAGCTCGCCGTAGCCGATCTCGCTCCGGTGTCCCTCGGTGAGGATGCGCAGGTGGACACGATCCGGATGGGTGCGGGCGTGCCAGGAGAGCGCCTCGGTGAGGGTGGCGGTCGCCTCCGGGGTCCGTTCGGCGGGTGCCGGCGCGGCCCGCCGCGCGGGCACCGGACCGCGGCGCTCCCGCGCGGGTGCGCGGTGCACCGCCTGCAGGAGCTGACGCGGGGTGCTCACGGTGCCGAGCGCCTCGCGGGGCAGGCGCACCGCGAAGGCCTCTTCGACACGGGAGAACAGTTCGGTGACCGCGAGACTGTCGAGGCCGAGATCACGATCGAAGACGCTGTCGAGGCGCGTGCCGGCGGCGCGGTCGATCGTGTACCGCTCGGCCACCAGATCGCGGACCACCGACAGCAGCAGGGCATCGTCCTGCCCCGAGATCGTAGGCTCGCTCACTGTCGTCTCGCCGCCTGTGGGAGGGACCGGTCGTCCTGCTGCCCAACATAGGCGCGAGTGCGGGCGACGAGAAGGGCCGAAGGCCCCCGGCCGGCCGGTTCACCCCGGTCCGGTGCCCGTTCGGTGCCGGCGGACCCGGAGAAGCCGGAACGGCTCGGCGAGCAGGAGCACGGCGGCCGCGAGATAGAACGCCACCGCGAGCTGCGGCAGGAACGCCGCCAGCACGGTCGAGGCGGCCATGAGTACCGCCGCCGACCACCGCTCGCGGGCCAGCGTCGGCAGTTCGGCGCGGCCCGCCTCGTCGGTCAGGTCGGCGGCGCGCACGGCGTAGACGACCAGCACGTTGCTCATCAGGATCGCCAGGGTCAGGTTCAGGCCGAACGCCACCGTCGCCGGTCGTCGCGCCGCGTCGGCCAGGTGGGTCGCCATCAGGCTGGTGGTGAACGGCAGGAAGGAGACGAACAGCAGCAGCAACAGGTTCAGGCGCAGGAAGACCGCGTCGGCCGCCCGCAGCACGCGGGTGAGGTTGATGTGCTCGACCCACACCCCACCGATGAAGGCGAAGCTGACCAGGTATCCCAGAAACGAAGGCCATTCGGCACGCAGGTCCTCGAGCAGCCGGGTTGCCGATTCGGGTACGTCGAGTTCGAGGACGAGCAAGGTGATGACGATCGCGAACACTCCGTCGGAGAACGCGTCGAGCCGCGTGGTGGGCAGCAACCGGCCGCCGCGTCGCGGGGTGTCGTGGCGCGGGCGCGGCGCGCCGGAATCGTCCTCGGCGGGCGTCACCCCACGACCATGACACAGGCGGGTTCGGCGCAGTGGACGATCGGGGGGCGCCGGTGTTCGCGGTCGGATCAGCCCGGCTTGCGGCTGCAGAAGATGGCGGTGCCGGGAAACAGTTCCCCCCGCAGCGGGCTCCACTGGCCCCACTCGCGGTCGAGCCCCTCCGGCCATTCGGGTTCGACGATGTCGCGGATCTCGAGGCCGGCCGCGACGAGTTCGCGCACCCGGTCCCCGATGGTGCGGTGATGCTCGACGTAGGTGGGAACCCCGGTCGCGTCGACCTCCACGTACGGGGTGCGATCGAAGTACGGCAGCATCGCGGTCAGCCCCCGCTCACCCGGATCGTCCGGGAAGATCCAGCGGATCGGATGGTTGACCGCGAACACCCAGACCCCGCCCGGGCGCAGCACCCGCGCGACCTCCCGCATGACCCGTGCCGAGTCGGCGACGAACGGCACCGCCCCGAACGCCGAGCACACGATGTCGAAGCTCTCGTCCGCGAAGGGCAGATCCTCCGCACCGGCCTGCACGAGCGGCACCCGCGGTCCGCCGCGGTCCATCGCGGCCTGCCCGCGCGCGAGCATCCCCATCGAGATGTCCAGCCCCACCGCCCGGGCGCCCCGGCCGGCGAGCCAGCGGGCGCACGGCGCCGAACCGCAACCCACCTCGAGGACGTCCCTGCCGGACACGTCGCCGAGCAGGTGCACATCGTCCTCGTGCAGTCCCTCCGGGCACCACACGAACTCGCCGTCCGCCGAGTCCACACCGAGGAACTCGCCGTGGGTGCGGTGGTAGTCCGCGGCGTCGGCGTCCCACCAGGTGCGGCTCGCACGTTCGCTGTCCCTCGTGCCGAGGCGGGCCCGACCTGCGCGGGTCGTTCCCAGGACGGACTGGGCGTGGGCGTGACGGTCGTCGGACATGTCGTTCAGGGTAGAGCCGCCGGACGGGCGACACCGGCCCGGGTTTGCCCAGCTAGCACCGGGACGCGTAGCCTGAGGGTCGCGAGTGTCCGCCCGTGGCCCGACAGGATCCGGCGCGGTCGCCCGCGGCGGGGTGTGCGCGGCGTTCGCGCGGCGCGCGGTCCGCTCGTCCGACCGAACTTCATCAACCGACTACCAACCCGTCCGGAGCAACTCAACACATGCCCTCCACCACCGTCACCTCGCCGCAGGTAGCCGTCAACGACATCGGCTCCGCCGAGGATTTCCTCGCCGCCATCGACGCCACGATCAAGTACTTCAACGATGGCGACATCGTGGAAGGCACCATCGTCAAGGTTGATCGCGACGAGGTGCTGCTCGACATCGGTTACAAGACCGAAGGCGTCATTCCGTCCCGTGAGCTCTCCATCAAGCACGACGTCGACCCCAACGAGGTCGTCTCCGTCGGCGACGAGGTCGAGGCCCTGGTTCTCACCAAGGAGGACAAGGAAGGCCGCCTGATCCTGTCGAAGAAGCGTGCGCAGTACGAGCGCGCGTGGGGCACGATCGAGGAGCTCAAGGAGAAGGACGAGGCCGTCAAGGGCACCGTCATCGAGGTCGTCAAGGGCGGCCTGATCCTCGACATCGGCCTGCGTGGCTTCCTGCCCGCCTCGCTCGTCGAGATGCGTCGCGTCCGCGATCTGCAGCCGTACGTCGGCAAGGAGATCGAGGCCAAGATCATCGAGCTCGACAAGAACCGCAACAATGTGGTCCTGTCGCGTCGCGCCTGGCTCGAGCAGACCCAGTCCGAGGTCCGCAGCGAGTTCCTGCACCAGCTCCAGAAGGGCCAGGTCCGCAAGGGCGTCGTGTCCTCCATCGTCAACTTCGGCGCGTTCGTCGATCTGGGCGGGGTGGACGGCCTGGTGCACGTCTCCGAGCTGTCCTGGAAGCACATCGACCACCCGTCCGAGGTTGTCGAGGTCGGCAACGAGGTCACCGTCGAGGTTCTCGACGTCGATCTGGACCGGGAGCGGGTGTCGCTCTCGCTCAAGGCCACCCAGGAAGACCCGTGGCGTCAGTTCGCCCGGACCCACGCGATCGGCCAGATCGTCCCCGGCAAGGTCACCAAGCTGGTTCCGTTCGGCGCGTTCGTGCGTGTCGAGGAGGGCATCGAGGGCCTGGTGCACATCTCCGAGCTGGCCGAGCGCCACGTGGAGGTTCCGGACCAGGTCGTGGCCGTCGGCGACGACGCGATGGTCAAGGTCATCGACATCGACCTCGAGCGTCGCCGCATCTCGCTGTCGCTGAAGCAGGCGAACGAGGACTACAACGCCGAGTTCGACCCGTCGAAGTACGGCATGGCCGACAGCTACGACGAGCAGGGCAACTACATCTTCCCCGAGGGCTTCGACCCCGAGACCAACGAGTGGCTCGAGGGCTTCGAGAAGCAGCGCGAGGAGTGGGAGTCCCGCTACGCGGAGGCCGAGCGTCGCCACAAGATGCACACCGCTCAGATCGAGAAGATGGCTGCGGACGAGGCCGCCGAGGCCGCCGCGGGTGTCTCCGGCAGCAACTACTCGTCCGAGACGGGTGCGGAGACCGGCGTCGCCGAGTCGACCGGCGGTTCGCTGGCCAGCGACGCGCAGCTCGCCGCGCTGCGCGAGAAGCTGTCCGGCAACGCCTGACACGTTCGATCGAGGGGCCCCGCACCGATCCGGTGCGGGGCCCCTCGCGTGTGCCGCCCGGAATGGGCGGACGGAAGGGCGGCGGGCACCGGCGCCGGACACCACTGTGGCCCCGCTCCACGAGGAGCGGGGCCACAGTGGTGTCCGGCGCGCCGACCGGGGCCGGAACTGGTCAGCTCACCGCCGGGGTGGTGGCCCACTGGGCCGGCAGCTCGGCGGCGCGTTTGCGTATCGCCGCCTGGCTGTGGCGGGCGTTGCTGAGCAGCATGGTGAACCAGTTTCGCCGGTGTTCGGCGAGCGCGGCGGCCACCTCGGGGATGAGGATGCAGTGAACACCGTTCTCCATGCCGAGACGATGCCGACCGGGCAGCTGAGGGGAGGATCGCATGCGGTGCCTTCTCGAGTGGGGCGGGTAACGACGGTGGTCGGACGCTCGGTCCGACGATATCCGACGCGCCGATGATACTGGGGCAGGTGAGACCGGTGCGATCGGCGTGTTGCCGCCGAAACCGCAGGTCGCGACCTCTCTGTGACCCTGCTGTGACTGCAGTGTGACGACCGGCCGGTGTCCCGCCGCCGGGCCGGTGATGCGACACTGGTCGGCGTGCTGAGACTCGGACTGACCGGAGGTATCGGGGCGGGCAAATCCACCGTCTCCCACGAACTCGTCGCGCTGGGGGCGGTGCTCGTCGACGCGGACACCATCGCCCGCGAAGTCGTCGCGCCGGGCACCGAGGGCCTGGCCGAACTCGCTGCGGCGTTCGGCGAGGACATCCTGCTGCCGGACGGATCCCTGAACCGGCCCGCCTTGGCCGCCAAGGCCTTTGCCAGCGACGAGGCACGGGCGGTGCTCAACGCGATCACCCACCCCCGGGTAGGGGCACGCACCGCCGAGCTGGTCGCCGCCGCCCCGGCCGACGCCGTCGTCGTGCAAGACATCCCGTTGCTCGTCGAGGGAGGCATGGCGCCCGCGTTCCACCTCGTCGCCGTGGTGCACACCGACGCCGACGAGCGGCTGCGCCGTCTGGTCGAACTACGCGCGATGCCCGAGGACGATGCGCGTGCCCGCATCGCCGCCCAGGCCACCGACGAACAGCGCCGTGCCGCAGCGGATGTCTGGTTGGACAACAACGGCGAGCGCGACGTCCTCGCCGCGGCCGTGCGCAGGCTGTGGACCGAGCGGCTCGTGCCGTTCGAGGCGAACCTGCGCGGCCGCGTCCCCGTGCGGCCGGCGCCGGTGCTCGTCGATCCGAACCCGGACTGGCACCGGCAGGCGCAACGGCTGATCGCCCGGCTCGCGCTCGCCGCCGGGGGCCGCGCGCTGCGGATCGACCACATCGGTTCGACTGCCGTGCCCGGTCTGGCCGCCGTCGACGTCCTCGACCTGCAGATCACCGTGCCGGACCTCGCCGCGGCGGAGGCGCTCGACGACGCCCTGGCCGGGGCCGGCTTTCCCCGCATCGCCCACGTCGACCACGACGAGCCACAGCCGTCGTACGGTGCCGGCGGCGAAACCGATCCGGCGGTGTGGGGCATGCGACTGCACGGCAGTGCCGACCCGGGCCGGCCCGCGTACGTGCACCTGCGGGTGCAGGGCTGGCCGGGCCAGCAGTTCGCGCTGCTGCTGCGGGACTGGCTGCGCGCGGACTCCGACGCGGCCACCGAGTACGCCGAGATCAAGCGGGCCGCGGCCCGCGACGCGGCGGGCCCGCCCC
>NZ_AJFC01000261.1:0-1160 GCF_000256505.1 Rhodococcus sp. P14
CCCCGCCGAGGCTGCTGCGGTCTACGCCGAGGAGAAGGCGCCCTGGTTCGACGGCGCCTCCACGCGTGCCCGGGAATGGGCCGAGCAGACCGGATGGTCGGCCTGACGCGCGGGCCGGGGACGGCTGAGCGGCGGCTCAGCGCCAGCTGATCGGCATGGCCAGCGCGGCCAGCCACGCGTCGAGGTCGTGGCCGTGCGTGGCGATGCCGTCGACCGCCCGCAACGCTCGTTGCACCGCGCGCTCGGCGGTCCCGGGATCGAGCAGACCCGCCGCCGCGGCGGCGAGCAACTCGTCGACGTCCTCGACGGCGGTGTCGCGTCCGGTGCGCACCACGAGGTCGAGGTAGTGATCACGCGAATGCCACACGTCCCCGTCGCGCCAGAACTCGCCGATGTCGACGTACCGGTCCTGGTCGCGCTCGAAGCCGGGCCGGAAGTGAAAGATCGAGGCACGTAGGCCCAGCTCCGGCAGCAGCCACGACTCGAGATACCCGAACTGCGGGTGGTCGGCGGGCCGTGCCATGTACAGACCCCACTGCTCGACGCGATACACCTCCACCTTCCGCACGAAGCCCTTCGGGTCGACGTTGGTATGCGCGGCCACGTCGAAGGTCTCGACCTTGACGTGGTGGAGCTTCGCCTCGGACATGACCTGAACGTTACTGTGGTCCGACCCGGCGAACCCGACGGTGCCGGACCTACCGGCCCGTCGGCCCGGCCGGCGTCGGCCCGGCCGGCACCGCCGTCGTCGTCTCGTGCCCGTTGTCCTGCACGAGCGCGGAGGCCGGCAGCCGCCACAGCGCGCCGGCCTGGACGTAGTCGCCGGCGGACCCCGCGAAGTTCACCACCGTGACGACGAAGACGGTGAGAACGACGTCGACGGGCACGGTGAACAGCAGGGCCACCAGGACCGCGCCCCACAGCGCCACGGGAGCGAGCGTGACGGTCACGGCCGCGTTCCGCGTGAGCCAGGCGTCGCTGCCCGTCGTCAGGAAGGGGAACCGCACCGCGTACGTCGGACGCACACCGGAGAGGATCCGGGAGACCAGGCCGTGGGTCAGTTCGTGCACCGCCAGGTAGCCGAGACACGCCACGACGGTGACGACGATCGTCGGCGCCGTGCCCCAGCCGCTCCGCAGCGGCAGGGGCCGGGGGACCGC
>NZ_AJFC01000262.1:0-5274 GCF_000256505.1 Rhodococcus sp. P14
GCGGCAGGTCCAGGAGTACCGCCGCGCCGAAGAGGACGGCGACGGTGAGAACGAGGACGGTCCGCACGGCCGCGACCGCCCGCGTGTCGTTCTTCAGGTCCAGCCGGGTGTGGACCCGGTAGTCCGGTGGCGGCGCCACCGCGGGCTTCGGATCGTTGCGAGCGTTCACGGGTACCCCCTGGAGGTCGCGGTCTCCCGGACGGACTGTCCGACGAGAGCCGGCGGTGGACGGCGGTCCGGTCCGACCGATCATGCCCGGCGGACGACTCCGTGTCCCGGCGGCCACGCACCGGGTCCCCGCCGCCGATCGGCATTGTCGGTGCCGCCGCCTACCCTGGTTCCCATGGCGTTCGCAAGCGAGCATCCCGTTGTCGCCCACTCCGAGTTCCGCCCGGTGGGGGAGATCGAACGAACCGAGGGCCGGTTCGAGGTGGTCAGCGACCACCAACCCGCCGGGGACCAGCCGGCCGCGATCGACGAACTCACGCGCCGCCTGCAGGCGGGGGAGAAGGACGTGGTGCTGCTCGGCGCCACCGGCACCGGCAAGTCGGCCACCACCGCGTGGCTGATCGAGCGGGTGCAGCGCCCCACCCTGGTGATGGCCCCGAACAAGACCCTCGCCGCCCAGCTCGCCAATGAGCTACGGGAGATGTTGCCGCACAACGCCGTCGAGTACTTCGTCTCGTACTACGACTACTACCAGCCCGAGGCGTACATCGCGCAGACCGACACCTACATCGAGAAGGACTCCTCGATCAACGACGACGTGGAACGGCTGCGGCACTCGGCGACCTCGGCGCTGCTCTCCCGCCGTGACGTCGTGGTGGTCGCGTCGGTGTCGTGCATCTACGGCCTGGGCACGCCGCAGTCGTACCTGGACCGCTCGATCGCACTCGAGGTCGGGGTGGAGGTGCCCCGGGACGCCCTGCTGCGCCTGCTGGTGGACGTGCAGTACACCCGCAACGACATGGCGTTCACCCGCGGCTCGTTCCGAGTCAAGGGCGACACCGTCGACATCATCCCCGCCTACGAGGAGCTCGCCGTGCGCATCGAGTTCTTCGGCGACGAGATCGATGCCCTCTACTACCTGCATCCCCTGACGGGGGACGTGGTGCGCAAGGTGGACTCGCTGCGGATCTTCCCGGCCACCCACTACGTCGCGGGACCGGAACGGATGGAACGGGCCGTGACGGGCATCGAGGCCGAACTCGAGGACCGGCTCGCCGACCTCGAGAACCGCGGCAAACTGCTCGAGGCGCAGCGCTTGCGCATGCGCACCCAGTACGACCTGGAGATGATCCGGCAGGTCGGGTTCTGCTCCGGCATCGAGAACTACTCGAGGCATATCGACGGCCGGCCGGCCGGTTCCGCGCCGGCGACCTTGATCGACTACTTCCCGGAGGACTTCCTGCTGGTCATCGACGAGTCCCACGTCACCGTCCCGCAGATCGGCGCCATGTACGAAGGGGACATGTCGCGCAAGCGCAACCTGGTCGAGTTCGGGTTCCGGCTACCCTCGGCCGTCGACAACCGCCCGTTGACCTGGGAGGAGTTCGCCGCACGCATCGGCCAGACCGTGTACCTCTCGGCCACCCCCGGTCCCTACGAACTCGGGCAGGCCGGCGGTGAATTCGTCGAACAGGTCATCCGCCCGACCGGGCTGGTGGACCCGAAGGTCGTGGTCAAGCCCACCAAGGGCCAGATCGACGACCTCGTGCACGAGATCCGCGAACGCGCCGAGCGGGACGAGCGGGTGCTCGTGACCACCCTGACCAAGAAGATGTCCGAGGATCTCACCGACTACCTGCTCGAGCTCGGCATCAGGGTGCGCTACCTGCACTCGGACATCGACACCCTCCGGCGGGTCGAGCTGCTCCGGCAGCTGCGGCTCGGCGAGTACGACGTCCTCGTCGGTATCAACCTCCTCCGCGAGGGCCTCGACCTGCCGGAGGTCTCGCTCGTGGCGATACTCGACGCCGACAAGGAAGGGTTCCTGCGGTCGACGACCAGCCTCATCCAGACCATCGGCCGCGCGGCGCGCAACGTCTCCGGCGAGGTCCACATGTACGCCGACAAGGTCACCGACTCGATGGCGCGCGCCATCGAGGAGACCGAGCGTCGCCGCGAGAAGCAGATCGCCTACAACCTCGAGCACGGCATCGACCCGCAGCCGCTGCGCAAGAAGATCGCCGACATCCTCGACCAGGTCTACGAGGAGGCCGACGACACCGTGGAGGTCGGCGGCTCGGGCCGCAACGCCTCCCGCGGCCGCCGCGCACCGGGGGAATCCGGTCGGGCCGTGAGCGCCGGCGTCTACGAGGGCCGCGACGTGAAGTCCATGCCCCGCGCCGAACTGGCCGACCTGGTGCAGGAACTGACCGACCAGATGATGAACGCCGCCCGCGAGCTGCAGTTCGAGCTGGCCGGAAGGTTGCGCGACGAGATCGCCGACCTGAAGAAGGAACTGCGCGGGATGGATGCCGCGGGTCTCGCGTAGCGTCTGCGGCATGGACCCACAGTCTGCCGGCCGCACCGCCCGTGCCCTCGAACTGATCCACTCCGTCGGGTACTTCGCCCCCGAGGTCGACGCCGCCCTCGGCGACACCGGCCTCGAAGGCGGCCGGATGCGGTACTTCGCGGCGCGTTCCGCCGCGCTCGGCGCCGTCGGCGCCGGCGTCGTGACCGCCACCTTCTACAACTTCAGTCCCCGCCTGGTCGCGTCCGCGATCCCGCGCGCCTGGCAGCTGGCCACTCCCGACGCCGTCGTCGCCGCCCGGTTGCGCGGCATCGACGAGGCACTGGCCCGGATCCTCGGTGCCGAGGTGCTCGACTCCCCGGAGATGCACGAGGCGGCGGAACTCGCGGCGAGCGCCGCCCGGGCGGTCCCCGGGCCGGAGGGCCGGCCGCTGTACGCCGGGCATGCCGACCTGCCGTGGCCGGACGCCCCGCACCTGGTTCTGTGGCACGCGCTGACCCTGCTGCGCGAGTACCGCGGTGACGGGCACGTCGCCGCCTTGCAGACCGCCGGACTCACCGGCATCGAAGCCCTCGTCACCCACACCGCCGCAGGCATCGGGTTCAGCGAGGACTTCGCCCGCGCGCGCCGCGGTTGGAGCGCGGAGGAGTGGACTGCCGCGGCGACGGCGCTGCGTGCCCGCGGACTGCTCGACCGCGCCGGTGAGCTCACCGACGAGGGTTTCGAGGTCCGCGAACTCGTCGAGGACCTGACCGACGACCTCGCGGCGGCGCCGTGGGCGGCGCTGGGCGAGAGCAAGGCCGATCGGCTGATCGAGCTCGCGCTGCCCTGGCGGGACGCCCTCGTGGAGTCCGGCGTGTTCCCCGCGCAGATGTTCGGCCCGCGTTACGGTGACGCACGGTAACGTCAACGGCGGTCAGTGGCGTCGAGCGCACGCCGGCAGGTCTGTGGGATCCACCCCAAAGGCTGCCGGACCCGTCCGATCGGCCGTTACTGTCTACGCAGCAGTCGGAGGGGGGGACGCATCGACGGTCGCCCGCCGGCCAGACCCGACCAACTTCATGGAGGATTGCATGAGCGCCTACCGGACCGTAGTCGTCGGCACCGACGGTTCCGAGTCGTCGTACCGGGCCGTCGAGAAGGCGGCAGCTCTCGCCGGTGACGCCGAGGCCCGCCTCGTCATCGCGTGCGCCTACTACCCGGTGGATCCGAAGGACAGCGCCCGCGCCGCCGACGTGCTCGGGGACGACGCCTACCAGGTGACCGGATCGGCGCCCACGTACGACATCCTGCGCACCGCCCGGGAGAAGGCACACGCGGCCGGCGCCCAGAACGTTCTGGAACGGGCCGTCGTCGGGGCGCCCGTCGACTCGCTCCTCGAACTGGTCGCGGAAGTGGAAGCGGACCTGCTCGTGGTGGGCAACCGGGGCCTGAACACCCTCACCGGCCGGTTGCTCGGGTCCGTCCCGTCCGACCTCGCCCGCAAGTCCACCTCGGACGTGCTCATCGTGCACACCGTGCGCTGACCCCCGGGTCAGCAGTACGTCTCGCGGGCGGCACCCACGTAGAACCGGGCGGCATCGTCGCCCTGCAACGACGCCCGCGAGACGGACGCCGCGAAGGCCGCGACCGGCCGGACCGAACCGAGGACCTGGTCTTCCGGCAGTCCGGCAGCCAGCTGTGCACACGTCCCGCGGACGAGCGCCACGAGCGTCTCGTCGGGCACGCCGGCGGCCAGCCCCACCTCGGCCAGGGCCTGTTTGAACCGCAGGGCCGGCCCGTCCAGCGCCGCTGCCTCGACCGGAGCGGCCGCCATCGGGACCGTCACCGGGACGGAGGGCCCGGAGTCGTCGGACGCCGAGGTCCCCGCGCATCCCACCGCCGCGGCGAGGAGCCCGGACCCTGCCAGGAGCCGTGTCCAGTGCCTCCGTGTCCAGTGCCTCCGTGTCCGATCCCTCCGTGTCCGATCCCTTCGAGGCCACGCCTTCCTCACCGCCCCGCCTCCCGTTCCGACCGGCCGCACGTTCGCCCGCAACATACCGCCTGCCGGGACGGGGCGGACGTCGACACGGCACATCGACGACCCCTCACGACCGGGCCGGCGTCGCCAGTGCCGTCAGCGACTCGGGCAGCTCCCCGGTGTGCAGCACTCCGAGCCGCTGGGTGGCGCGGGTGAGCGCCACGTACAGGTCGTTGAGCCCGCGAGGCGACTCCGCCACGATGGCGGCCGGCTCCACCAGCAGCACCGAGTCGAACTCCAGGCCCTTGACCTCCCTCACCGTGGACACCCGCACCGAATCCGACCGCAGGTGATCCCATTGCGCCGCCAGCTCGTGCGGCGCGATCACCGCGGTCAGACCCGGCCCGTCGTCGTCCGCGAGGGCGCTGCACACGGCCTCGAGCAGGTCGTCCTCGACGACGTGCCGGGCCCACGGCGCGAATCCCGACTCGCGCACCGAGCGGGGCGGCACCTGATGCGGGTCGATCTCGGCGAGCACCGCGTGGGCGATCTCCATGATCTCCGCGGGCGTGCGGTAGTTGACGGTCAGCTCGGCCTTCTTCCACCGATTGGCCACGTACGGCTCGAGGATCCGCTGCCAGGACGAGCACCCGGCCGGATCCCCCGTCTGGGCGGTGTCCCCGACCAGGGTCATCCAGCGGTTCGGAATGCGCCGCATCAGCATCCGCCAGGCCATCGCGGACAACTCCTGCGCCTCGTCGACGATCACGTGCCCGTACGTCCAGGTGCGGTCCCCGGCGGCGCGCTCGGCCGTGGTCTCGTGGCTCCCCCCGCCCCC
>NZ_AJFC01000263.1:0-1258 GCF_000256505.1 Rhodococcus sp. P14
TGGTCGGCGTCGATCAGGTCGTACGCCATCAGGATCTCCGGGTCCAGGTCGTCCTCGAGATCCTGCGGCGCCGACCCGGTCAGGATGTCCAGGGCGCCCTGCGCGTCGGCGATCTGCCTGCGCCACTGCCGCGCGGCCCGCTCGCGTTCGGCGGCATCGTCGACCCCGAGCAGTTCGGCGAGTTCGTCGAGCAGGGGTGCGTCCGCGGCGCTGAACACGCGCGTCGCGGTCGGGCGCAGCAGCAGCTCGCGCTGGTTCTCGTCGAGTTCCGGTGCCGCCGACGCGAGCCGTTCCCGCGAGGCGAACAGCTCGGCGAGCACCTGTTGCGGGCTCAGCTGCGGCCACAGCGAGTCGATCGCCGCCACGATGTCCCGGTCCGACCGCATCTCGGTACGGATGTCGTCGATGTCCTCGCGGCTCAACAGATTCGCCCCGCCGACCGGATCGGCACCGATGATCGACGCGAGCTGGTCGGCGAGGGCGTCCACCACCGCGGCGACGAAGATCGGACGGGCCAGGTTGTGCGGCCGCCGCGACGACCGGGCCCGTCCGCGGGCCCGGGTGACCGTCTTCCGGTCGAGCGTCAGCCGGTAGGTGTCGAAGACGAGGGGGATGGGCGTCGCCGGAACCTCCTGACGATCCCGCACCGCCTTCTTCAGCACCTCGACCATGTCGAGGGAGCCCTTGACGGTGCCCGCCTCGAGCGAGTCCTCCACGGTCGCACGCACCCCGGGGTACAGGTCACCGATCGTCGACAGCAGCACGCCGGTCTCACCGAGGGAGGGCAGCACCTGCCCGATGTAGTCCAGGAATGTCGAGTTCGGTCCGACGATGAGCACACCGCTCTTCGCGAGCTGCCGACGGTAGGTGTACAGCAGAAACGCCGCCCGGTGCAGGGCGACGGCGGTCTTCCCGGTGCCGGGACCCCCCTGCACGACGAGCACGCTCTTGTGCTCGGACCGGATGATCGCATCCTGCTCGGCCTGGATCGTCGCGACGATGTCCTGCATCTGCCCCGTGCGCGCGGCGTTCAGCGCGGCCAGCAGTGCCGACTCGCCGGCGACACCGCCCGCCGAGACGGTCGCGTCGTGCGCCTGGGCCGCGTCGAGATCGAGGTACTCGTCGTTGAGGGCGGTGATCGCCCGGCGGCGTGACCGGATGTGCCGGCGCCGTGTCACTCCCTCCGGCGCCGCCGGCGTCGCCAGGTAGAACGGCCGCGCCAACGGCGCCCGCCAGTCCAGCAGCAGCGGCTCCGCGC
>NZ_AJFC01000264.1:0-16883 GCF_000256505.1 Rhodococcus sp. P14
CAGCAGCGGCTCGTAGTCGTTCGTCTCGTCGAGGATGCCGAGGCGGCCGACGTACCGCACCTCCGTCGCGTCGCCGTCCTCGTCGTCGCGGACGTCGATGCGGCCGAAGCACAGTCCGTGCTCGGCCGCGTCGTACTTCGCGATGTCCTCGGTGTACAGCTGCGTGAAGGACTCCCGCTCACTGCGGGCCTGGGGGGTGCCGCCAGTGTCGAGCAGGACACGGCTCAGGCGGGTCTGCGCGTAGGCCCGCATGGAGTCGAGGTGGCCGTACAGCATCGACAGGTAGACCTGCTCACGCTCATGGTCGGGGTGGGACAGGCCATCGGCCGGCAAGGGGTCTCCTCGGGGTCGGACGGGGCGACGGGTGCGCCGCGACGAAGTGCCCAAGAAGTCTAGTGCCGGTCCCGCACCCGCGCAGAATCACCGGGTGCGGGACCGAACCGTGCGGTCAGCGCTGCAGCTGCAGGCGGGCGCGGGTGAGGGCCTCTTCGGCGCGGTGCCGGGCCTGCTGGGCCCGCAGCAGGGACCGTTCCTCCGCCGTCAGCGCCCGCTCCCGGGCGACCTTGGCCAGCTCGGGGCCGCGTTCACGGGCCGTGCCCCACAGCAGCGCGCTGCGTTCGCGAGCGACCTCGGCGAGTTCGGGGCCGCGTTCCTTGGCGACGTCGAGCAGGCCGGTGCCGCGTTCGCGGGCGACCTCGGCGAGTTCCGGGCCGCGTTCCTTGGCGACGTCGAGCAGGCCGGTGCCGCGTTCGCGGGCCACCTCGGCGGGTTCCGGGCCGCGCTCGCGGGCGACGGCGAGCAGGTGCGTGCCGCGTTCGCGGGCCACCTCGGCGAGTTCGGGGCCGCGTTCCTGGGCGACGTCGAGCAGGCCGGTGCCGCGTTCGCGGGCGACCTCGGCGAGTTCCGGGCCGCGCTCGCGGGCGACGTCGAGCAGGTGCGTGCCGCGTTCGCGGGCCACCTCGGCGAGTTCCGGGCCGCGCTCGCGGGCGACGTCGAGCAGGTGGCTTCCGCGTTCGCGGGCGGTGCCGGCCCTGTCCGAGGCCTCCTCCGACAGGGTCCGCACCCGTTCGGCCACCTTGTGCAGGCTCTCGGTCACCGCCTCGCCCGCGGCGTCGTCCTGATGGGGCAGGACGCCGGCGACGGCCTCCTGGGCGCGTCGTGCGGCCCGCCGTCCGCGCCACCCCAGCGACGGCTTGCCCTCGGTGTCCACCGCGGTGATGATCAGTCCGCCGAGCAGGCTCACGTTCTTGAGGAACTGGGTGCGCTGGATGGCGCGGGCCTCCGCGTCCTCGACGTTCCAGAAGTCGTGGCCCGCCACCGTCGTCGGGACGAGCGTGGTGGCCAGTGCGAGCGCCGCCAGCCGCGGGGCCTTGCCCACCGCGAGCAGCGCACCCGCCCCGATCTGCACGGCGGCGTTGATCCGCACGAGCGTCTCGGGATCGTTCGTGATCTTCTCGCTCACCGTGTCCGGGAGCTTCCCCGTCACCGTGTCGGGCAGCATGCCCACCGCCCGGTCGAGTCCCGGCTGCGCGGCCGCCGCCTTGGTGGACGAGTCTCTCAGCGCGTCGATGCCTCCGGCTACGAAGACCGACGCAAGCATGGGGCGGGCGATTCTGCGGACAATCATGTGCTTCCTCCCGTGATCGGTGGCGGTTCCACCTTCGCACGCATACCCCGCCGCCCGGCGGGATATGCGCGTCCGGCCGGGATCACGCCCGCCGGCTCGGGTGTGCGCCGCAGGTGGCACGATGTCGGTGTGCACGGTGGGGGCGAGGAGACGAGGAGCGGCGACGTCGGTGTGGCCGGGGTGCGGGTAAAGCGGACCCCGACCTCACTCGGGGTCGCGGCCACGCTACCGGTTCCGGTCGCGGCGCTGTTTGAGGTGCTCCGGAATCCTTTGCGGCACAGTGAAATCGACGGTTCGGGGACGTTGATCGTCCCCGCGGGGCAGCCCCGGATCACCGCCGTCGGGCAGCACTTCGTCGCGCAGGTGCACTTTCCCGGGGGCACGGCGTATCCGGTGGTCAATCACGTGGTGGCGTTCGAACCCGGCAGGTTGCTCGCCTGGCTGCCCGCCAACCCGGACACCCCGCCGCTCGGCATCCGATGGGAATGGACCTTCGCCGAGGCGGCCGGGGGGACCGCCGTGCGACAGACCTGCGACTGGTCCGCGGTGACCGACACCGCGTACCTGCGCCGGGTGCGGCTCCCGCGGGTCTCGGCCGAGCAGATGTCCGCGAGCCTCGCCCGACTCGAGCGCGCCGCGCGTTCCTGACCTGCTCCGCATGCCCGGTGCTCGCGCCCCCGGTGCGGCGGTGCCCCGACGTGTCTCATGTCACGCGCGCCCCGGTATTGCTGATTGCTAAACTGCGCAAGTACACGCACCGCTCGTCTTGCGGTGGCTCGGACGACGGGAACGGTGATGGTCGCGCAGGCACGTCAGCCCCTCTACCGGATGAAGGCGGACTTCTTCAAGACGCTCGGGCATCCGGCCCGCATCCGGGTCCTCGAGTTGCTCAGCGAGCGCGACCACGCGGTCTCCGAGATGCTGCCCGAGGTGGGGATCGAACCCGCGAACCTGTCCCAGCAGCTGGCGATCCTCCGGCGTGCGGGGCTGGTCACTGCGCGCCGGGAAGGGCTGTCGGTGACCTACGCCCTGACGTCGCCGCGGGTCGCGGAACTGCTGGGCGTCGCCCGCGCCATCCTCACCGGTGTGGTCGCCGGACAGGCAGAACTGCTCGAGGACGATGTTGCCGAACCGGCGGGGGTCCGGGCCCGCGGCTGAGCCGGCCGCTCACCCGGGGCGCCACGCGCGCATTGATTGCAGACTTTATTAAGTTCTTAGTTGTTGTTTGTGGTGGAGGCACGATGTCGATGTCGACGGAACAGCACGATGCGGAGACCGGGCGCACCGGAGAAGAGGCGACGGGAGCCGGCCCCGTCGTGGCTCGCGCCGCACGGTCGGTCGCCGCGCTGATGCCACGCTGGGGTGAGTGGAAACCGGCCCTGCGTTCGCCCCGCGCCGATCTGACCGCGGGGCTCGTCGTCGCCCTCGTCGCCCTGCCCCTCGCGCTCGGCTTCGGCATCAGCTCCGGACTGGGGGCCGCGGCGGGGCTCGCGACCGCCGTCGTCGCGGGTGCGGTCGCCGCCGTGTTCGGCGGCTCCCGCTTCCAGGTGTCGGGCCCGACCGGCGCGATGACCGTCGTCCTGGTGCCGATCTTCCACGAGCACGGCGCCTCCGGCGTCCTCGCGGTGGGACTCGTCGCCGGCGTCGTTCTCGTGGTTCTCGCCTTCGCCGGCATCGGCCGGGCGGTGCGCTTCATGCCCGCCCCGGTGATCGAGGGCTTCACCGCCGGGATCGCCGTCGTCATCGCCCTGCAGCAGGTCCCGGCCGCGCTCGGCATCGCCCACGCCGAGGGGGAGAAGGTGTGGCAGAGCGCGTTCGACGCCGTCCGACAGTTCGCCGACCGGCCGTCCCTCCTGCCCGCAGCCGTGGCGGTGCTCGTCGCGACGGCCATCCTGATCGGGGGCCGGTACCTGCCGAAGCTGCCGTTCTCGCTCGTCGCAGTGGTGCTGGCCACCGTCGTCGCACAGCTGTTCCATCTGGACGTCACGCGGATCGGGGCCATCCCGTCCGGCTTCGGTGCCCCCAGCCTCGGATTCCTCGACCTCGGCGAGCTGACGTCGCTCCTCGCGCCGGCGCTCGCGGTGGCCGCGCTCGCGGCCCTCGAATCCCTGCTGTCCGCGACCGCCGCGGATTCGATGAGCGTCGGCACCCGGCACGACCCGGACCGAGAGCTGTTCGGGCAGGGCCTGGCCAACATCGCCGCCCCCCTGTTCGGCGGCGTTCCGGCCACGGGCGCGATCGCACGCACGGCCGTCAACGTCCGGTCGGGGGCGCGGTCCCGGCTGTCCGCCCTCACCCACGCCGTCATCCTCGCCGGCATCGTCTACCTCGCCTCGCCGCTCGTCGCGCAGATCCCGCTCGCCGCCCTCGCCGGGGTTCTGCTCGCCACCACCGTGCGCATGGTCGAAACCGCCTCGATCGTCGCGATCACGCGGGCCAGCCGCGCGGATGCGATCGTCATGACGGTGACGTTCCTGGTCACCGTCGCCCTCGACCTCGTGACGGCCGTGGCGATCGGTGTCGGGTTCGCTGCGGTTCTCGCGCTGCGGGCGGTCGCGAGGTCCGCCCGGATCGAGCAGGTTCCCCTCGACGAGGACGGGGATCACGCCGACGAGGAACACGAGTTGCTGCGCGAGCACATCGTCGCGTACCGGATCGACGGCGCCCTGTTCTTCGCCGCGGCCCACCGGTTCCTGCTCGAGCTCGCCGATGTCACGGACGTCAAGGTCGTGATCCTGCGCATGTCCCGCGTGACGGCCATCGACGCCACCGGTGCGATCGTCCTCAAGGACGCCATCACCAAGCTCGAGCACCGGCACATCACGGTGCTGATCTCCGGGGCCAGGCCCGAACATCTGCGGCCGTTGTCCGCCCTGGGGGTGTTCACCACCAAGGACAGCGAGGAGCGGCACGTCTTCGCGACCACACCCCGGGCCATCGCGTACGCCCGCATGCTGGTGCTGCCGGAACACCGGTACGCCCCGACCGTCGCCGGTGCCGAAGGGCCGAGGCCGGGACCGTTCGAGGCCACTCCGCGCGGGTAGAATCGGCCTCGTGACCGGCCCTCGCCGCAACCTGGTTCTCCTCACCCGGTAACACCAGGTGAGCGCGGGGACCGGTCGCCTGCCGACGGTGGTGCCCGGCGTACGCCCGGCCCGGGTCGGGTGCGCCCCGGCTCGCCTCCCGGGACCGACCGGCTCCGGCCAGTAGCATCTTCCCCCGTGACCGACGCGACCGCGAGTGCCAGCCGCCCTGCCGCCCTGCGCGTCCTCGTCTACAGCGACGACGCCGACACGCGCGAGCAGGTCACCCGCGCGCTGGGCCGGCGACCCGATCCCGAGCTCCCCGAACTCGACTTCGTCGAGGTGGCGACCGCGCCGATGGTGATCCGGCGCATGGACGCCGGCGGTATCGACCTCGCGATCCTGGACGGTGAGGCAGCCCCCGCCGGCGGGATGGGGATCGCCAAGCAGCTCAAGGACGAACTCGAACAGTGCCCGCCCGTCGTCGTGCTGACCGGCCGCCCGGACGACGCGTGGCTCGCCGACTGGTCCCGGGCCGAGGCCGCGGTGCCGCGGCCACTCGACCCGTTCCGCCTCGCCGAGACGGTCGTCGCGCTGCTGCGCGGCCGCAGCACCACCTGACGGCGCCGCGGGACGCCCGCCCCGGCGGGCCGCGCGAGTGGGCCGGTCCGCGAACGGTCGGGCGAAACGGAGAAATCGCGCCGCGTGGTATCCGCCTCGGGGAGACACCCCGCCGGTAGGCTGAGCCGTACATCACAATGATGCGGTTGAAGTGACCCACGGCACCGACACCGCCTCGTGATCGTTCGGCCCCAGCGGCCGAGAGGTCGGCAAGGGCAACGGAGTCGGCGCGGGTGGCCGGCTCGCACGGAGAGGAGCCAGGCGCCGTGAACGTCTACATCCCCATCCTCGTGCTCGGCGGGATCGCGGTCGCGTTCGCCGTGTTCTCCGTCGTCGTGTCCTCGGTGATCGGCCCGAGCCGCTACAACCGGGCCAAGCTCGAAGCCTACGAATGCGGGATCGACCCGACCCCGCAGCCGCCGGGCGGCGGCAGGTTCCCGGTGAAGTACTACCTGACGGCCATGCTGTTCATCATCTTCGACATCGAGATCGTGTTCCTCTACCCGTGGGCCGTCCACCTCGACGCCCTGGGGGTCTTCGGGCTGGCCGCGATGGCGCTGTTCGTGTTCAACGTCGCAGTGGCCTACGTCTACGAGTGGCGGCGGGGTGGTCTCGGCTGGGACTGACCGCGGCAGGTATTGGGTGC
This sequence comes from Rhodococcus sp. P14, assembly GCF_000256505.1. Taxonomy (NCBI): domain Bacteria; kingdom Bacillati; phylum Actinomycetota; class Actinomycetes; order Mycobacteriales; family Nocardiaceae; genus Rhodococcus; species Rhodococcus sp. P14. The sequence continues at coordinate 5,918 of NZ_AJFC01000264.1, forward strand.
GACAGGGAATGGGATTGTGCCGTAATGGATTCGAACACCGACCGAAAGTGATAAGAGTCGGACATGGGTCTCGAGGAGAAGTTGCCGAGCGGCTTTCTGCTGAGCACGGTGGAGAGCTTCGCCGGTTTCGCACGCAAGGGTTCGCTGTGGCCCGCGACCTTCGGGCTCGCGTGCTGCGCGATCGAGATGATGACCACCGTGTCGCCGCGGTTCGACATCGCACGGTTCGGGATGGAGGCGTTCCGGGCCTCGCCGCGACAAGCCGACCTCATGATCGTCGCCGGCCGGGTCAGCCAGAAGATGGCCCCGGTGCTGCGGCAGGTCTACGACCAGATGGTCGAACCGAAATGGGTGCTGGCCATGGGGGTGTGCGCCTCCTCGGGCGGCATGTTCAACAACTACGCCATCGTGCAGGGCGTCGACCACATCGTCCCGGTCGACATCTACCTCCCCGGCTGCCCGCCCCGACCGGAGATGCTGCTGCACGCCGTCCTGATGCTGCACGAGAAGATCCAGCAGATGCCGCTCGGCGTGGACCGGGAGAAGGCCGTGCAGGCCGCCGAGGAGGCGGCCCTGGCTGCCGGCCGGCCCGTGCTGCCCACTCCCCGGGGGGCGGCCCGATGACCCCTCCCTCGGACAACGAACGGTCCTCGCTGCCGGTGGACCGGGCCGCCACCACCGGACCCGAGGGAACGCTGCCGGCGCAGCCCGCCGGTGACGCCGAGGTGATCGGCGTCCGTCAGGGCATGTTCGGCGTGCGCGGCAGCGGTGACACCTCCGGCTACGGGCGGCTCGTATGCCCGGTGACCCTGCCCGCCGGCACCCCGCGCCCGTACGGCGGCTACTTCGACGACGTCGCCGACGCCCTGCGCGACGCCGTCGCCGCATCGGGGACGGAGTTCGAGGACGCGATCGAGAAGGTCGTCGTCCACCGCGGTGAGCTGACCTTCCACGTCCGGCGGGAGCACCTCCCCGAGGTGGCCCGGCGCCTGCGCGACGACCCGGACCTGCGCTTCGAACTGTGCCTCGGCGTCGACGGGGTGCACTACCCGCAGGACACCGGCCGCGAACTGCACGCCGTGTACCCGCTGATGTCGATCACCCACAACCGCCGCATCCGGCTCGAGGTGTCGGCCCCGGATGCCGATCCCCACATCCCGTCGCTGTACGAGGTGTATCCGACCAACGACTGGCACGAGCGCGAGACCTACGACTTCTTCGGGATCGTGTTCGACGGGCACCCGTCGCTGACCCGCATCGAGATGCCCGACGACTGGTCGGGGCATCCTCAGCGCAAGGACTATCCGCTCGGCGGCATCCCCGTCGAGTACCACGGAGCGGAGATCCCGCCGCCCGACGAGCGGAGGGCGTACACATGACCGACCTGACCGAAGGACCGGTCCACACCGTCGTCGGCGAGGACTGGGACAGCATCGTCGAGGCCGCCCGCGCCGCGGCCGCCGACCGCGGCGACGAACGCATCGTGGTCAACATGGGACCGCAGCATCCGTCGACCCACGGAGTGTTGCGGCTCGTGCTCGAGATCGAAGGCGAGACCGTCACCGAGGCGCGCTGCGGAATCGGCTACCTGCACACCGGCATCGAGAAGAACCTCGAATACCGCACCTGGACCCAGGGCGTCACGTTCGTCACCCGGATGGACTACCTGTCCCCGTTCTTCAACGAGACCGCCTACTGTCTCGGCGTCGAGCAGCTGCTCGACATCACCGAGGCGATCCCCGAACGAGCCACCGTCGTGCGGGTGCTGCTCATGGAACTCAACCGGATCTCCTCGCACCTGGTCGCCCTCGCCACCGGCGGCATGGAACTCGGTGCGATGACCGCCATGTTCCTCGGTTTCCGCGAGCGCGAACTGATCCTCGACGTGTTCGAGACCATCACCGGTCTGCGCATGAACCACGCCTACATCCGGCCCGGCGGACTCGCGCAGGACCTGCCGGACGGCGCGGTCGAGAAGATCCGCGACCTGCTCGCGCTGCTGCCGCGGCGACTGCGGGACATGGAGAACCTGCTCAACGAGAACCACATCTGGAAGGCCCGCACCCAGGGGATCGGCTACCTCGACCTGACCGGGTGCATGGCCCTCGGCATCACCGGACCCGTGCTGCGCTCGACCGGCCTGCCGCACGACCTGCGCAAGGCACAACCGTACTGCGGCTACGACACCTACGAGTTCGAGGTGTGCACCGACACCGGCTGCGACGCCTACGGCCGCTACCTGATCCGGATCGACGAGATGAAGGAGTCGATCAAGATCGTCGAACAGTGCCTCGACCGGCTGCGTCCCGGTCCGGTGATGGTGGAGGACAAGAAGATCGCGTGGCCGGCCGACCTGTCGCTCGCCGCGGACGGTCTCGGCAACTCCCCGGAGCACATCCGCAAGATCATGGGCAACTCGATGGAGGGCCTGATCCACCATTTCAAGCTCGTCACCGAGGGCTTCCGCGTCCCACCCGGCCAGGTGTACACCGCCGTCGAATCCCCCCGCGGGGAACTGGGGGTGCACATGGTCAGCGACGGCGGCACCCGGCCCTACCGGGTGCACTTCCGGGATCCGTCCTTCACGAACCTGCAAGCGGTGTCCGCGATGTGCGAGGGCGGCATGGTCGCCGACGTCATCGCCGCGGTCGCCAGCATCGATCCCGTGATGGGGGGAGTGGACCGGTGACGCAGCAACCGCGAGTAGCGATCGACCCGGACCCGGCCACGGGGCCGGTGCTCATCCCGTTCGGCGTCCGCCCCGACGAACCGTCCCGGCTGGCGCGGCCCGGCGCCCGCGAACACTACCCCCCGGACGTCCGTGCCCGCCTCGAGGCCGACGCCGACGAGATCGTCGGTCGCTATCCCCAGCCGCGCTCGGCCCTGCTGCCGCTGCTGCACCTGGTGCAGTCCGAGGACGGCTACCTCACCCCCGCGGGTGTCGAGTTCTGCGCCGGCCGGCTCGGACTGACCGGAGCCGAGGTCGGGGCGGTCGCCACGTTCTACTCCATGTACCGGCGCGAACCCACCGGCGACTACCTCGTCGGTGTCTGCACCAACACCCTGTGCGCGATCATGGGCGGCGACGAGATCCTCGAAGCGCTGGAACACCACCTCGGGCAGCGTCCCGCGGCCGGCACCGCCTCGGACCCGGGCTCGGACACCACGCCGGACTCGCGCGGCGAGAGCGCCGGCTCCGTCACCCTCGAACGCCTCGAGTGCAACGCGGCCTGCGACTTCGCGCCCGTCGTGATGGTCAACTGGGAGTTCTTCGACCACCAGACCCCGGACTCGGCGCGTGCGCTCGTCGACGACCTGCGCGCCGGCCGGCCCGTCACCCCCACCCGGGGCGCGCCGCTGTGCACCTTCCGGCAGACCGCCCGCATCCTCGCCGGGTTTCCGGACGAGCGGCCCGGCGCCGTGGCGGCGGGCGGCAGCGCAGGAGCGGCATCGCTCGCCGGTCTGCGCATCGCCCGGGAACGGGGCATGCGGGCGCCGGAACCGGACCACCCCTCCGGCCCGGACCCGGCCGCCGGTCCCCGATCCGAGGGAGGCTGACGTGACGCTGACCCCTGTCCTGAGCCGCTACTGGGACGAACCCGAATCCTGGACCCTCGACACCTACCTCCGCCACGACGGCTACGAGGGCCTGCGCACGGCGCTGCGCATGCACCCCGACGAGGTGATCGGCACCGTCAAGGAGGCGGGGCTGCGCGGCCGCGGCGGCGCCGGGTTCGCCACCGGGGTCAAGTGGAGTTTCATCCCCCAGGGCGACGGCAAACCCCACTACCTGGTGGTCAACGCCGACGAATCCGAACCGGGCACCTGCAAGGACATGCCCCTGCTGCTGGCCACCCCGCACGCCCTCGTGGAGGGTGCGGTCATCGCCGCATACGCCATCCGCGCCGCGCACGCCTTCGTCTACGTCCGCGGCGAGGTGGTGCCGGTGCTGCGCCGGCTGCAGGCCGCCGTCGCCGAGGCCTACGCCGCCGGCTTCCTCGGCCGCGACATCCTCGGCAGCGGCTACGACCTCGACCTCGTCGTCCACGCCGGCGCCGGGGCCTACATCTGCGGGGAGGAGACCGCGCTCCTGGACTCCCTCGAGGGCCGGCGCGGCCAACCCCGCCTCCGACCCCCGTTCCCCGCCGTCGCGGGGCTGTACGCACGCCCGACCGTCGTCAACAACGTCGAGTCGATCGCGAGCGTGCCGTCGATCCTGCACCACGGGATCGAATGGTTCCGCTCCATGGGAACCGAGAAGTCCCCGGGCTTCACGCTCTACTCCCTGTCCGGTCACGTGGCGACCCCCGGCCAGTACGAGGCGCCCCTGGGCATCACCCTGCGGGAGCTGCTCGACTACGCGGGCGGTGTCCGGGCCGGGCACCGGCTGAAGTTCTGGACCCCCGGCGGCTCGTCGACGCCGCTGTTCACCGACGAGCACCTCGACGTCCCCCTCGACTACGAGGGTGTCGCCGCCGCCGGATCCATGCTGGGCACCAAGGCACTGCAGATCTTCGACGACACCACCTGCGTAGTGCGCGCGGTGCTGCGCTGGAGCGAGTTCTACGCGCACGAGTCCTGCGGCAAGTGCACCCCCTGCCGCGAAGGCACCTACTGGCTCGTGCAGATCCTGCGACGGCTCGAGCGCGGCGACGGAACCGCAACGGACCTGGACACCCTGCTCGACCTCTCCGACAACATCCTCGGCAGGTCGTTCTGCGCACTCGGCGACGGGGCGACCAGCCCCGTCACCTCCTCGATCCGGTACTTCCGCGACGAGTACCTGGCGCACTTCGAGCAGGGCGGCTGCCCGTTCGACCCGCACCTGTCCACCGTCATGGCCGGGGCCGGCGCGAACCGACCGCACGACGGAGGTGCCCGATGAGCGTCCACACCAACCGCGACACCACCGGCCTGCCGCCCGCACCGGACCTGGTCACCGTCGTCGTCGACGGCGTCGAGATCGGCGTCCCGAAAGGCACCCTCGTCATCCGCGCCGCGGAACTGCTCGGCGTCCAGATTCCCCGCTTCTGCGACCACCCGCTGCTCGAACCCGTCGGTGCCTGCCGCCAGTGCCTCGTCGACGTGGAAGGCCAACGCAAACCCGTCGCCTCCTGCACGACCCCGGTCACGGACGGCATGGTCGTGCACACGCAGCTGACCTCCCCGGTGGCGGACAAGGCGCAGAAGGGCGTGATGGAGCTGCTGCTGATCAACCATCCGCTGGACTGCCCGGTCTGCGACAAGGGCGGCGAATGCCCCCTGCAGAACCAGGCCATGTCGAACGGGCGTGCCGAGTCCCGGTTCACCGAGACCAAACGCACGTTCCCCAAACCGATCTCGCTCTCCGCGCAGATCCTCCTGGACCGCGAGCGATGCGTACTCTGCGCCCGGTGCACGCGGTTCTCCCAGCAGATCGCCGGCGACCCCTTCATCGAACTGATGGAACGGGGTGCCCTGCAGCAGGTCGGCATCTACGAGAAGGAACCGTTCGAGTCGTACTTCTCCGGCAACACCGTGCAGATCTGCCCGGTCGGCGCACTCACCGGAGCGGCCTACCGGTTCCGCGCCCGGCCCTTCGACCTCGTGTCGAGCCCGAGCGTGTGCGAACACTGCGCCAGCGGCTGCGCCCAACGCACCGACCACCGGCGCGGCACGGTGCTGCGCCGGCTGGCCGGCGACGACCCGCAGGTCAACGAGGAGTGGAACTGCGACAAGGGCCGATGGGCCTTCACCTACGCCACCCAGCCCGACCGTCTCACCACCCCGCTGGTGCGGGGCGACGACGGCACGCTCACGCCCGCCTCGTGGCGTGACGCCCTGCGCGTCGCCGCCCGTGGCCTGACCGCCGCGCGCGGCCGTACCGGGGTGCTCGTCGGCGGCCGCGTCACCGTCGAGGACGCGTACGCCTACAGCAAGTTCGCCCGGCTCGGCCTCGACACCAACGACATCGATTTCCGGTCGCGGCCGCATTCCGCGGAGGAGGCACAGTTCCTCGCCGCCCGCGTCGCCGGGCGCTGGCCCGGCGCCGGAGCCGTGACGTACGACGACCTCGACAACGCCCCCGCCGTCCTGCTCGTCGGATTCGAACCCGAAGACGAGTCGCCGATCGTGTTCCTGAGACTGCGCAGAGCGGTCCGCAAGGGAGGACTGGCGGTGTCCGCGATCGCACCGTTCGCGAGCCGCGGCCTGACGAAACTGCGCGGACGGCTCCTGCGGGCCGTCCCCGGCACCGAGCCGGACCTGCTCGACACGCTCCGCCTCGGCGCCCGACCCGGCGACCGCGATGTCACCGAGACGGCCGAACTCCTGACCCGACCCGGGGCGGTCGTCCTGGTGGGGGAGCGGACGGCGGCAATCCCGGGCGCCTTGACGGCCGCCGGCCGGCTCGCCGACCACACCGGCGCGCGGCTCGCGTGGATCCCGCGACGGGCCGGGGAACGCGGTGCGCTCGAGGCCGGGGCCCTGCCGGGACTTCTGCCCGGTGCCCGCCCGGTCACCGACGCCGAGGCCCGGCGCCAGGTTGCCGCCGCATGGGGCGTGCCGGACCTGCCGTCCTCCGTCGGCCGGGACACCGGACAGATCCTCGCCGGCGCTGCAACCGGCACCCTCGGGGCCCTGGTGATCGGCGGGGTCGACGTCGACGATCTGCCGGATCCGCACGCCGCCGTCGCCGCGGTCGACGCCGCCGGCTTCGTCGTCAGCCTCGAACTGCGGCGCAGCGCGCTCACCGACCGAGCCGACGTCGTCTTCCCCGTCGCCCCCGCCGTGGAGAAACCCGGAACGTTCCTCGATTGGGAGGGCCGGGAGCGCCCCTTCGCCGCCGCACTGCGCAATACCGGCGCCCTGCCCGATCAGCGGGTGCTCGGCGCGATCGCCGACGAGATGGGGGTCCGCCTCGGGCTCGCCGACGCCGCGGCCACCGTCGACGAGCTCGTCGCGCTGGGGTCCTGGGACGGCGAAGCCGCCGGGCCACCGGACGTCGCGCCGCGCGGCACGCCGGCGCCCGGCACCGGTGAGGCGGTGCTCGCCGGATGGCGGATGCTTCTCGACCGCGGACGGATGCAGGACGGTGAACCGCATCTCGCCGGGACCGCCCGGCGGCCGGTCGCGCGCCTGTCCGTCGCCACCGCCGCCGAGATCTCGGCGGACGACGGGGACCCGGTGACCGTCGCGACGGACCGCGGCTCGGTCACGCTGCCGCTGGTGGTCACCGACATGCCGGACCGGGTCGTGTGGCTGCCCCTCAACTCGCCGGGGTCCGCGGTGCATCGGCAGCTGGCCGCGTCCGTGGGCGACATCGTCCGGATCGGCCGGGCGGAGCGCTCGTCGCAGGGGGTGGCCGATGAGTGACGTCACGCTGTTCGGCGCTGCGACGGTACCGGGGCCGGGGGTCCTGTCGGCGCAGTCCGGGTACCCCGATCCGGCCGCGTTCGGTCAGGATCCGTGGTGGCTGGTCGTCGGCAAGGCGGTGGCCGTCTTCGTCTTCCTGGTGTTGACGGTGCTCGTCGCCATCCTCGTGGAACGAAAGATATTGGCGCGCATGCAGATGCGCGTCGGGCCGAATCGGGTGGGCCCGCGGGGGTTGCTGCAGAGCCTCGCCGACGGCGTCAAACTCGCCCTGAAGGAGGGCATCGTTCCCGCGGGCGTGGACAAACCCATCTACGTCCTCGCGCCGATCATCGCGACGGTGCCGGCGTTCATGGCGTTCGCCGTCATCCCGCTCGGACCGGTGGTCTCCGTGTTCGGCCAGCGCACCCCGCTGCAACTGACCGACCTTCCGGTGGCCGTGCTGTACATCCTCGCTGCGACGTCCATCGGCGTCTACGGCATCGTGCTCGCCGGCTGGGCATCCGGGTCCACCTATCCGCTGCTGGGCGGTCTGCGCTCGACGGCGCAGGTGATCTCGTACGAGATCGCCATGGCGCTCTCGTTCGCGGCCGTCTTCCTGCTGTCGGGCACGCTGTCCACCTCCGGCATCGTCGCCGCCCAGGACGGCACCTGGTACGTCTTCCTGCTCCTGCCCTCGTTCCTCATCTACGTCACGTCCATGGTCGGCGAGACGAACCGGGCACCGTTCGACCTGCCCGAGGCCGAGGGCGAACTCGTCGGCGGCTTCCACACGGAGTACTCGTCGCTGAAGTTCGCGATGTTCATGCTCGCCGAGTACGTCAACATGGTGACGGTCTCGGCGCTGGCCACCACCCTCTTCCTCGGCGGCTGGCGCGCACCGTGGCCGCTGAACATGTGGGAGGGCGCGAACTCCGGCTGGGTGCCGCTGCTGTGGTTCGTCCTCAAGGTGTGGGGATTTTTGTTCCTGTTCGTATGGCTGCGCGGCACGCTGCCGCGGCTGCGCTACGACCAGTTCATGAATCTGGGCTGGAAGGTGCTCATCCCGGTGGCGCTCGGCTGGATCATGGTCGTCGCCGTGATCCGCGTCCTGCGCACGGAGGGCCTGGACCGGTGGCAGATCGTTCTCGCCGCGACCGGCGTGGTCGTCGCCCTGGCAGTGCCGTCGCTGCTGTGGAACCGCATGAGCTCCGGTCGCCTCCGGCCCACCGGCACCCCCGGCGGCCCGGCGGTCACTGCCGAAACCGAGCAGCCGTTCGACCCGATGGCCGGCGGCTTCCCCGTCCCGCCGTTACCCGGCCAGACGCTGCCACCGCGGCGTCGGCGCACCCCCGTCACCGCAGCCGCCGAGAGCGGGCGCCGTGGCGATCCGACCACCGAGGAGAATCGCGATGCCTGACTTCCTCGATCCCATAGCGGGATTCGGCGTCACCTTCCGGGCGATGTTCGACAAGGCCCAGACCGAGCGCTACCCCGAGCAGAAGGAACCGACCGCACCGCGCTACCACGGCCGCCACCAGCTCAACCGCCACCCCGACGGGCTCGAGAAGTGCATCGGGTGCGAGCTGTGTGCCTGGGCGTGCCCCGCCGACGCCATCTACGTCGAGGGCGCGGACAACACCGACGACGGGCGATACTCGCCCGGTGAGCGCTACGGACGCGTCTACCAGATCAACTACCTGCGCTGCATCGGATGCGGTCTGTGCATCGAGGCCTGCCCGACGCGGGCGTTGACCATGACCAACGAGTACGAGATGGCCGACGACAACCGGACCGACCTGATCTACGACAAGACCAGGCTGCTCGCCCCGCTCGGGCCCGGCATGGTGGCACCACCCCACGACATGTACCCGGGCACGACCGACGAGGACTACTACCTCGGTGCGGTGACCGAGGCCGCGCCCGGCACCACCACGGCCGCTGCCGGGCAGGGGGAGGACACCGTCGCACCCGACCGGGAACCGACGCAGCCGCGAGGCGGTCGCGATGTGGCGTGACCGGCGGAGAGGGGAGTGGTCTCGATGGACCCGATGACGCCGGCCCTGCTGACGGCCGAAGCCGTCACCCGCACCTCCACCGGCGAGGCCGTGCTGTTCTGGATCCTCGGAACGCTCGCGGTGCTCGGCGCACTCGGCGTCGTCGCCGCGTCCAAGGCCGTCTATTCGGCGATGTTCCTCGCGGTCACCATGATCATCCTCGCGGTGTTCTACATCGCCCAGGATGCGCTGTTCCTCGGAATCGTGCAGATCGTGGTCTACACGGGGGCGGTGATGATGCTGTTCCTGTTCGTGGTCATGCTCGTCGGCGTCGACTCCTCCGACTCGCTCGTCGAGACGCTGCGCGGCCAGCGGGTCGCCGCGATCGCGGCCGGCCTCGGATTCGGCCTGCTGCTCGTCGGCGGTCTCGGCAACGCCGCCGTCTCCGAGTTCGCCGGCCTCGACGCAGCGAACGCCGCCGGCAACATCACCGGCCTGGCCGAGCTGATCTTCGTGCGGTACGTCTGGGCGTTCGAACTCACCGGCGCCCTGCTGATCACGGCCACGATCGGCGCCATGGTCCTCGCTCACCGGGAACGATTCGGGCTGCGCAAGACCCAGCGGGAACTGTCGCAGGAACGCTTCCGCGCCGGTGGTCGCGCCACCCCGCTGCCGAGTCCCGGCGTCTATGCCCGGCACAACGCCGTCGACGTGCCGGCCCGGCTGCCCGACGGGTCGTACTCGGACCTGTCGGTCAGCGAAGTGCTCCGGCAGCGCGCCGTGACCGTCGACGACGCCGGACCGCGCGAGAGCGACGCACCGCGCGGCGGGTCGTCGGGTGAGGAGGAATCGCGGTGAACCCCGAGAACTACCTGTACCTGTCCGCCCTGTTGTTCACCATCGGCGCGGCCGGCGTCCTGCTGCGCCGCAACGCGATCGTCGTGTTCATGTGCATCGAGTTGATGCTCAACGCCGCGAACCTGGCGTTCGTCACGTTCGCGCGTATGCACGGCAATCTCGACGGCCAGGTCATCGCGTTCTTCACGATGGTCGTCGCCGCCGCCGAGGTCGTCGTCGGCCTCGCGATCATCATGACCATCTTCCGTTCCCGCCGTTCGGTTTCCGTCGACGACGCCAACCTCCTGAAGTACTGACGCCCCCGGACGACACCCGTCCGCCCACGCACGAGGAGGAGACTGTGCCCGAGACGACCGTGCCCGAGACGACAACCGGCGCCCCGACGGGTGGACCGGCATGAACGGGATCTCGTCGACGGTCTGGCTGCTGCCCGCGCTGCCGCTGTTCGGCGCGGTCGTACTGCTGCTGACCGGCCGGCGCAGCGACACGTGGGGACACCTGCTCGGCTGCGCGACGGCACTGGCCTCGTTCGCGCTCGGCATCGCCCTCTTCGTCGACATGCTCGGCCGCGACACCGCCGACCGCGCCGTGAACCAGGACCTTTTCGAGTGGGTGCCGGTCGCGGGACTGCAGATCGACTTCGGTCTCCAGCTCGACCAGCTGTCGATGTGCTTCGTGCTGCTGATCACCGGCGTCGGCTCGCTCATCCACATCTACTCCGTCGGGTACATGGCGCACGGCCCCGACCCCTCCGGTCGCTCCGCTGGTTCCGCTGCGGGGGC